>JAAYPS010000078.1 GCA_012519655.1 Clostridiaceae bacterium
ATGACCCGTAAGCTCTGACGTTGATAAATTCATTAGTGGAAACTCTCCAAACAATTGAATTTACAAGAGTATATTAATGATGATTTTGATTACATAAAAAAAGTGCCGTCAATTGCTTGACAGAAACGAAATCACGTCATCGATTGCGATATAAATTATCATATGATATAATCGTAGAGTTGATTGATTTCTGATACTAATAGATATTTTATGTATAGTATGTAAGAGCCATGTCTGATTCTATCTCTTTACTTACATACTCTACATTTTTCAAATAATATTTAATCCGACCGTAATATATTATGAAGAATAGGGAGTGATTTATATAGAAACTTTATTTTTTGTCGTGTTAGCCCGTGGAAAGGCCAATGCGGTCTTGAAAAAAGCACAGGAATGTGGTGCATCAGGTGGTACAATTTTTTTGGGAGAGGGCACTGCTCCATCCAAATTATTAGATGCACTCGGTCTAAATGAAGTACAAAAAGAGATTCTTATGATATCGGCATCGAGAGAACTCAGTGATAATTTGCATGAGGTTGTAAATACAGAATTTTCTTTTTCTAAGAGAAATAAAGGAATCGCTTTCACGATTCCATTTCAGCAGTGTAAACTGAACCCTGACACTCGTAAACAAGAAAACGCTTCTGATAATACCAATACCGCAACTAACTTTCCATATTCTTGTATTTTGACCATAGTTGATAAAGGACGTAGCAAGGCGTGTATTAAAGCCGCAAGAGCTGCTGGTGCTTCTGGTGGAACAGTGGTCCATGGTCGTGGGGCTGGTATCCCAACTGATTTTTATTACCCCCTTGTTATTGAACCTCAAAAAGATATTGTATTGATTGTCACAGCCAAAGAAAAGACTTTGCAAATTCGTGAAAGAATATTTACAGAGCTTGAAATCGACAAAACAGGAAATGGCATCATATTCACTCTTCCTGTATCACGAGCCACAGGACTGCTTGATGATACATCTGAAGAAAGCAAGGAGGTATTAACTTGAGCTCGATTTTTGAAAAAACAAAGGAAGTTACCCGGACTCTATTGCCCGTTTTTATTTTAGTGCTAATACTATGCTTCACTATTGTTGATGTTGAAACCGATGTTATGGTACGTTTTATTGTGGGTAGTGTACTGCTTTTGGCGGGGCTTTCCATATTTTTGTGGGGTGTAGATCTATCTATGAACCCAATTGGCGAGTACATGTCTCAAGAAATAGCAACGTCTAGGTCACCTATAATTATTGCTATACTAAGTTTTCTTATGGGGTTCCTAATTACCGTCGCAGAACCTGATTTACTTGTTCTTGGCTCACAGATTGAGTCTGCATCAGGAGGTACAATGAGTGCACAGCTAATTGTTTATATGGTATCAATTGGCGTGGGAGCACTGATTACTTTCGGAGTTTTCAGACTCCTTAAAGATATACCTCTTAATGTTTTTATGGCTATAACATATGGAATTATCTTTATACTTGCTATTTTTGTTTCCGAGGAATTCCTTGCTATTTCCTTTGACTCATCTGGTGCAACCACCGGAGCTCTTACCACCCCCTTTATTCTCGCTATATCTCTAGGTTTGTCTAAAGTTAAAGGTGGGAAGGATTCAGAAGAAAACTCTTTCGGACTTGTTGGAATCATGAGTGCTGGAGCTATAATCCCTGTTATGCTAATTTCAATAATTTCAGGACAGAAGAACATACATGGAAATGCAGCTGAATTTATACCAACTAAAGGTGTATTTGGTCCTATGTTAAGTATTGTTCCCTCAGTTTTTCTTGAATCACTAATAGCACTTCTACCAATAACAATACTATTCTTTGGTTATAATATCGTAAAGTTTAAAATAAAGAAAGAAGAACTGTCGGTAATAGTTAAGGGGCTTGTTTATACCCTATTGGGGCTTACTCTTTTTCTCACCTCAGTGAATTCTGGATTTATGGATATGGGTAGAATTATTGGAATTCAGCTTGCAACAATGAGTCCCTGGATATTATCGATTTTAGGATTTATTTTAGGGCTTATCATTGTCCTTGTTGAACCTGCTGTACATGTACTTGGAGAGCAAATTGAAGAAGTCACAGCAGGTCATATACCGATACGATTAATTCGAATAACTTTCTCTTTAGGAGTTGGCATAGCAATTGCTCTTTCCATGGTAAGAATTGTTGTTCCATGGGTTAAACTTTGGTACTTTATAATCCCAGGATTTGTCCTTGCAATATTGCTATCCTTCAGAGCCGAACCCATTTTTGTTGGAATTGCATACGATGCAGGTGGAGTTGCATCAGGACCTATGACAGCAACATTTATTCTCGCTTTCGCTCAAGGCGCTGCTTCTGCAACAGAAACTGCTGACGTATTGGTTGATGGCTTTGGTGTAATTGCTATGGTAGCTATGGCGCCTGTTCTTGCCATTATGATCTTAGGAACAGCATTTAAGCACAAACACAAAATGGTTAAGACCCCTGAGATTAAGAAAGAGCCTGTTTTATCCCCTTCTTTATACAGCGAGGATGCTTACGAAACTCAGCACAATTGTATTATTGTAGTTGTCAATAGAGGCTTCGCTGAAGAAGTCGTGAACGTAGCCCGCGATGCGGGTGCTAAAGGTGCTACTATTATGCATGGACGAGGCACCGAGGAAAAAGAAGAAGAAAAAATATTAATACCCGTTGTAAATATTGAAGTACAGCCTGAAAAAGAAATCATATGGATAATTACAGATTCACAAATAAGTGAAGCCGTATCAAATAGTTTATTATCGCAGACAAAACTTACTGAAGAAGGTGAGATATCAGTTTTTGTATCTTTTACAGAAGCTATGGGGCAAGACTAAACTATATAATATTTGAGAGGCAAAAAGTATGCTTCACAAAGCTTGTGTGCTAATCAAGACTGACTACATAATATTTGAAAGACAGTTACATTTTTTGTCTAAATATAAAAGGTGGCTAGTTGAGTATGAGGAATACCTCTAAAAACACAGATAAAATTCCAGCTGATGTTCTACTCAAATGTGCAATTAGTGAGTATCAAAGCAGCACAAACTTACAGATGGCACAAATACTAGAGAAAGTATCCCTAAAGGATAAAATTAAGAATGAAAGTGAATTTAAGAAACTTTATGATAAGTTATTAGTTGATTTAGGAACATATAAAAATTCATTACAGGGCAAGCTTAATTTTAATTTGTTGTTACATCCTGAGGTGAAATGCAAAATTATTGATTTCATACTTGAGATTGATAAAAAAAAGTTAATCTTTAATAAACGTTATTTAAAATTTTTCTTCGATCATGGGTTTCAGCTAGCCGCTGAGGAATTCATTTCTCGTTCGATAGACAAAGAGTCAAAACTAACCCACGCAGAAATATATCAAGCTGTACGAAATGTATTAATTATGAACATCCTTCAATTTTTTTTGGGTGTGCCTCTCAAAATAACTCCCGCGGTTTATGCTTACAGCCTCCTATATCCATACACAGATAATTATTTAGACAATTCTAATGTTAGTATTGAAGCAAAAACTAATTTTAACAAAAGGCTAAGTGCCATCTTGGATGGCCAAGAATTAATCCCAACAAATTCTTTCGAGAAAAAGGTGTTTTCTTTAGTTCATCAAATAGAGACTCAACACAGCCGTGTTGAATATCCCGAGGTTTTTGAGAGTCTTTTACTTATTCAAGATGCACAAATTCAAAGCATGGAGCAAATAAGAAACAAATCAATAACACAAAATGAAATTTTACTCAATAGTTTTTATAAAGGTGGCAGTTCTGTTCTAGCTGACGCTTTTCTCGTTAAGGGTAATTTGACTTTAAGCCAAATGCATTTTTCTTTTAATTTTGGAACCTTCCTTCAACTTCTTGATGATATTAGTGATGCTGAAGTTGATAAAAAAGATAATAATAAAACTTTATTTAGTTACAAAAATAATAATGAGACAATTGACTCTGAAGTAAAAAAGCTCATTTCATATATGTTCAAGTTTAGTATTAAAGATAGACATGACACACAGTCTATCGCTTTTATGAAGGAAAGTATTTTTTTCTGTACATTGCTAATGATTATGTTTGTAATAGGGCAAAATCCTAAAAAACTATCAAAAAACTTATATAAAGAATTAGAATCATATTCCAGGGTCAGGCTATCATTTTTTAAGAAGGTTGCAAAATGGGTACCGGCATTATTTGTTTAATTGGGGTTAAGTTTCTTATCACTAGAAACGAGCAAGTTATAATATTTAACACTTTACATTAATTGACCGAGCTAGTAAAAATGGCTGTTTCGTTCGAAACAGCCATTCTTACCATAGTTAGGCCCAAAGCCTTAGTTTTAACTATGGGGGTCATAAGCCTGTTTTACTGAAAAGTATTTACTTTATAACCTATATCAATTGTTATAATTGTTTAATAATTCAACCCTTTTAGTGGCGGAAGAGGAGTATTTTCCATTGACCAAAAATCAACAAGTTGTTTGGATAATCCCAACTGTTCAAGTCGTCCATCAACACTTTTCTCAATTTCATCAACTCTACCTTCACGAACTTTAACTACAAAATCCGGGTCAATTATTACAGCACGTCCTAAAGCTACTATATCGGTATATTCCAAGGCTGCTAGCGCATCATCGGGTGACATGATATTACCTGCTAATATCATCGGCACTCTTTTACTGATGCTATCGTAAACTGTTTTTGCAATAGGTTCACCCTTACCACCAGCCCCGGGCATGGCTTTATAGTCTAACGATGATATATGCAAATAGTCAGCGCCGTTTTCGATGATTTTATCAATTAACTTAACTGATTCATCCACAGTATATCCTATATTTTCACCATGAACTTCTTCTGGGGAAATTCTATACCCAACTATGAAATCTTTACCTGCCTGTTGTATAGCAACTTCCTTAACCTTTCTTAATACAGCCAACGGAAATGCCATTCGCTTTTCAAAACTTCCCCCCCACTCGTCATTACGTTTATTGGAGTAAGCAGAGAAAAACTGTTGTAGAAGATAGTGGTTAGCTCCATGAATTTCAACACCATCATATCCTGCTTCTATGGCACGACTTGTAGCCTGACCATAATCATCAATTATAGATAGTATTTGTTCATGCGTTAACTCCTCGGGCACATAATCAAGGAACGGAAAATTTATAGCGCTAGGGGCTAAAACCTTCCCATTGCGCAAATAGGCTCCTAAAGCTTCACGACCAGCGTTGTGAAGTTGTATAATGGCTTTATTGCCCTTTGACTTAATAACATCTGATAGTCTTTTTAAACCTGGTACTTTTTCATCATCATATACAGCCATCTGGGTGATTGCACCAAGCCCTTCTTCCGATACAGCTGCTGCTCCTGTGATTATCAACCCACCAGTGTCATTACGTAACTTAAAATAATCAATATCTTCCTGACTAATAGTACCATCTTCGTTTGATGCGAATACAAGCATAGGTGCCATCGCGAAACGGTTTTTAGATTCAACACCATTTCCAAGTGTTATAGGTTCAAATAAAGAATCATATTTGTTGCTCATATTTATACCTCCATTCCAACACAGAACACAGGGGAACACAGGGGGACGGTTCTTTTGTGTTATTCAACAATCATCA
>JAAYPS010000079.1 GCA_012519655.1 Clostridiaceae bacterium
CTGGTCACCGTATAATTTCTGGTCGATGGCAGAGATTTTGCAGCGCATAAAAGCATCAGGCATATCACCACTTGCTAATGCGGCAGTAACTTTCTCACTACGATCTGATGATCTGACCTGTATCCAATCAATATGTATGTTGGTCATTTCTTCATACTCTTGCCAAACATAAATATCGTTCCAGTCAGGCTGATTGTCCGCTCTGAGAGCCATGATGGTTAGAGTTATCTTTTCATCTGAAATAGGAAACTGATTTGGAGCAACTGCAGTAGTACTGTCACTCGCTGATTTATCATTGTTCTTTGGTGTAGATGAAGACTGTTGAGTACTTTCAGCAGGTGTTGGTGTCGCAGTTCCTTGTGTACAACCGCTTATAGAAACAGCTAACATTACCAACGCCAGAATAGTTACAATTATTACTCTTGATTTTCTCATAAAGAGCTCTTACCTCCCTAATAAACGTTAGTCATGGTGGAACTACAATAATAATGTATTAAATCTTATTTATCTAATTTGATTTTTAGATTTATACGATTTTGGTTTATGTAATTTCCACTCGTTATTTGTCTGACAGCTTTTTAATATGCCGGCAATCATTAAGCTTGTCACTTTGGCTTAACTATACATGATATTTTGAAATATATTCAATATGCAATTCCTTTTTTAGCTGCTAAAACAAGAATTGCATATAGCAACAATTTGCGCTATTCATTAGAATATAAGTGCTTGCTTGGATCTCACCAATAAAGGTGAAAAAAGAATAGAGCTTAGCGGCAAGGAAAATACCGAGGGGAGAGAATGCTAACAATGGACATTTTAGGTGATTTATTCCAGAACATTCCAGTGTATCATGGTGGAGATGAACATAAATATTTTGACTGTAACAATGAAAGCGTTATGCTTCATATAAGCAATACTTCAAAACAGGAATATGATAATTATCTTTTACTTCTTGAAGAAGCGGGGTTTAAATTATTCGACAGTAACACTATAAGGGATAATTATTTTGCAACCTATACTCGCAGCTCACTAGTTCTTCAAGTTTATCATACAGCCCATGACAAAGTAACTAGGGTTGTCGCAGATCCCAAAACTGCACTATATAATAGGACGAAAGATTCTACATTCGAAAAAATCTGTGATACGGTGATGTATCAGTTGGAACTTGATTACAGAAATATAGATTGCGGTATGTGCTACGTTATTCAATGTGCTGATCATAGTTTTTTTATCATAGATAGTGCGCATATGTTTTCATCAAACGACCACAACCGGCTATACAACTTGCTGCGTAAACTTACACCAGAAGGGGAAAAAATCATTATATCAGGATGGTTTTTCACCCATGCACACCAGGATCATATAGCCATGTTTATGAGCTTTTTAGAAGCAGACTTTGAAAATTGTCAAATTGAACGTCTTTACTACAATTTCCCTGCTCTTGACATTCCAGGTTCAGAAAAGTGGAAAGAATTGGATAAAGAAACCATGCGTGAATTTGACCAGCTTATCGAAAATCATAGTGAAATACAAGTTGTAAAACTGCACACCGGGCAAAGGTTTTTCGTGAAAAATTTAGAGTTTGAGGTACTGGCAACCCATGAAGATATTTATCCAGCAAGTCTGGGTTACTTCAATGATTCTTCTACCATACTATTAATGACGGTGGATGGGTGCAAAACCTTGTTACTTGGTGACAGCAACTATACAGAATGCACCATTTTAGTATCGCGTTATGGGTCGTATTTAAAATCCGACATCGTTCAAGTTGCCCATCACGGTTATAATGCTTCTAATGTAGGTGTCTATTTCTGCGCTGATGCAAAGGTAAGCTTATACTCCACCCCTTTGAAAAGATATGAGCAAATCAAGTCAACATCATCAAATAAAGTAATACATGAAATAAGTGAAGAAATATATATTGCAGAAAATGGTACAGCCTCACTTAAGCTCCCCTATACTCCAGGAAGTGCGGTAGTGTTTCCAAAAGAAATCAATGATATATAAATGGTTTCAGATTTGCTAACCAGTTAATATCCGTGTTAAAAAAACTCGTCTGGCAACCTGTATATTAAAAACTTTTCTTTCACGTCAGTAGCTCCAGGTACCTTTATTTCATCTGCAATCTCGAAAGGTGTGCTTAATTTTAGAAAATCCGTATACGCAGGTGTTGGATAATATAAAATTAAGTCCACCTTTCTTCTATCTTTTTCTACAGAATGCAAAATGTTATCTACAACTTTTCTAAATATATGCACTGAGAACGGATTGAAAAAGTAAAAACAAGTATGCGTCTTGTCAATTATATAATGCTGTGCCAAACCATAGTAAAATTCAATAGGTGCAGTAATGTGTTTTGCTTTTCGTAGATAGAGCGATTTATTTTCAAGTACTTCTTCATAGGTCTTCTGATTGGCTTCTATTCCAGTTACCGGTATTTGAAAATGATTATGTATGTAAAAAGCAACTCTACCCCGACCACATCCAAAGTCTAGAACTTTGTCTGTGGCTGTAAAACTATAGTTTTTTTTAAGTTCCTTTAAGGCCTTGTATGGCGTTGCTTCATAACGGTTGTAATGAAACGCCATATAGTCATTCCATTCTCTTATGCCTGATGTTCTTATGTTAAGCAATTTATCTTGCTTTCTCTCTCCCATAGAAATGCTCCTTTGTTTAGAAAACTCCAATATATTAAACGTTACAAATACCAACGATATCCCTTTTTCATTATATTAATTAATCCTATTTTCATTTTGCTTCGGCTATTCTACAATTATTATTTTTACAATGAAAAATCTTTATTACCAACGTGAATTATATTCCCAACAACCATGTAGCCGTTGAAAAATATATTAATAGGGCTACAGCATCTATAATAGTTGTTATCAATGGACCTGCCATAATGGCTGGGTCAAGTTTGAGTTTTTTTGCTATCATAGGTAATACTCCACCTACTACCTTAGCCAAAATAACTGTCAAAAACAATGTGAATGATACAGTTAGAGCCACTAGTATATCAGTTTTCCCCAAAAAATAAATCCTTAGGAAATTAACAAAAGATAGTGTAATACCAACAATAGCACTTACACGTAGTTCTTTCCATAGAACCTTAAGTAGATCACTAGGATATAATTCTTCTAAAGCCAGTCCCCTTATAACCAAAGTTGAAGACTGTGAACCTGAATTTCCACCTGTATCCATAATCATAGGTATAAAAGATGTTAATATCATTAATGACTGTAATGCGTGCTCATACCGCTCAATTATACCGCCGGTAAGAGTGGCAGAAATCATCAATATTAAAAGCCACGGTATTCTATTCTTTGCTAATACCCAATTGCTTGTCCTTAAGTATTCCTTTTCAGATGGTTGTATTGCAGCCATCTTATGAATATCCTCTGTTGCTTCTTTATCAATAACGTCCAAAATGTCATCTACCGTTATTATTCCAACGAGTCTTTTCTCATTATCTACAACGGGAATAACATAATAATCATATTTTTTAAATAAATATGCAGCATCTTCCTGATCTTCATGGGTGTTTACCGATATCACATCTGTATCCATAATGTCTTTAACAATTGTTGACTCATCACTTAATATTAGTTGCCTTAGTGATATAACACCTTCAAGTATTCGATTACTATTGATAACATAGCAAGTATTAATGGTTTCTTTATCTATTCCTATTTTCTTAATGTATTGAATTGCTTGCTTTACAGTCATTTCTTTTTTTAGGTCAACATACTCGATGGTCATTATGCTACCAGCAGAATCTACTGGATAATTTAAAAACTGATTAATAATTGCCCTTGTTTTTTCATTGGTATTTCTCAAAATCCTTTTTACAACATTAGATGGCATTTCTTCTAAAAAATCGATAGCATCATCAATAAAAAGAGCATCTAAAATACTAACTGCCTCTTCGTCAGTAATTGACTCTATAACGTATTTCTGGAGTTCACTTGACATGTGTGTAAAAACATCAGCAGCTAAATCCTTGGGCAAAATTCGAAATACTATCAATAGTTTTTGTTGGCTAATTTCTTCAAATAATAGCGCAGTATCAACTACGTTTTGATTGATAATTTCTTTTCTAGCGTCGAGATATTTGCCTTGCTCAACAAGGTTAAGAATTGTTTCTTTCATAATATGGCCCTCCTTAAATAGAGCCATATTAAACTTAAATATTAGCTATGGCCCTATATCCATTATTTTCATTCAGACAATAATTATTAAATTCCGGGTGAGAATCCATAACTAACCTCTACTTTCCTTATGGAAGTTGAAAAACACTCAATTTTTCACTGTTTTTTATTATAGCACGGAATTTGAGATAAATCAAAAAAGGTTCTCTTTTGTTAAATCATGAAAACGTTACTGTTCAGAGGTATCTGATGTTGCGTATTTTAAACGCTTAGCTTTGCGTTAAAAACGCTTGTTGAACTATACAGCTCTTGCAAATGAAGAGTAGTTTCTGTTATGCACAGCTATGTCTCAAGTATATATTTGTTCTTAATAATTCTTAATCATTTCCCACTTACAATTTCATGAATTTCTTTTATAATCATTAAGGGTAAAAAATAATATTGCCTTAACGGTTTGTTAGGGCTCTTCATAACTATAGAAAAGGAAAAATACACAATGGCATTTATCACCTTTGATAACGTAGAAAGAGAGTATCATGTAGGTAACAGCGTGATTAAAGCAGTGGACGGCATCAGTTTCAGCATTAAAAAGGGAACCATCAATGTGGTTTTAGGACAGAGCGGTGCTGGTAAAACCACTGTATTGAACTTGCTCGGAGGCATGGATTCGCCCACAAAAGGACGCATTTTTGTTGGGGAGCAGGAAATCTCAGATATGTCGGAACATGAGCTAACAACTTATAGGCGAAATAGAATTGGATTTGTTTTTCAGTTTTATAACCTTGTACCCAACTTAACAGTTTTGGAAAATGTACAACTTGCAATGGAGATCTGTGAAAATCCTCTAGATTCAAAAGAAATGCTGACAAAGGTGGGACTTGAAAGCAGACTGTACAACTTCCCCAGCCAAATCTCGGGGGGAGAACAGCAAAGAGTATCAATTGCACGAGCTCTGGCCAAAAATCCAGATATTTTATTATGTGATGAGCCTACAGGAGCCCTGGATTCTGCCACAGGACGTAAGGTCCTGAAATTGATATGTGATACAGCAGAAGTTATGGGAAAAACAGTGATTATCGTAACCCATAATGCATTAATTGCAGATATGGCAAATATGGTGATCCATATGAAGGACGGCAAAATTTCGGGTATTAAAAACAACGACCAGCCCAAGGATACAGAGGAAATCATATGGTAAAAAACTCTTTATTTCTGAAATCTATTCGGGATATGAAAAATGCAAAGGCTCAGTTCATTTCCATTTTTATTATGGCTGCTTTATCTGTAACTATTGTCACGGGTCTGGATAGTGTGTGGAAAACAGTTGAGGACAATACAAACATCATGTATGCTGCAACTAATATATCCGATATGTGGATCTATGTTTCAAATCCGACCGAAAAGCAGATGTGGAGCATCTCCAGGATTAAAGGGGTTGAATCCATTGAAAAAAGGTTTACGCTCAACGCAATATCCGATATACCAGGGGGCCCAACACTCAAGGTCTATGCTGTTTCCAGTAAAAGTGCACTGGACCGCCCCATACTCCAACATGGAAGCCTACACAGCAAAAGGGGTGTCATCCTCGACGAAAGTTTTGCAAAAAAGCACAACCTCGGTATAAATGATAAAATTAGTTTAAAGCTGAATAGTAAATGGACCACTTTTAACATAGAGGGACTGGCGCTAAGCAGTGAACACATTTATTCTATAAAGGGCAATACCATGATTATGCCGGATTCTAGTAAATACGGGTTTATAATTATTCATGAAGACATGCTTAAAGGCATTTATGGACAAAAAATATATAACCAGATTTGTGTTAAGCTAGCCCCAGGGGCGGATGTTTCGGAAGTGAAAAATGAGATTGGTAGATTGCTCGGAGATGATCTTATTGGAAGTGTCGCAAAAGGCGAAGATAGCAGTACAAACAATATCTACGCAAATATAGATCAATTCAAAACCCTTGCCACAGTGTTTCCGTTGATGTTTTTTTTAGTAACTGCTCTAATCACACAAAGCACAATGTTCAGGCTAGTGGAAAACCAAAGAGGGCAAATGGGTATTCTCAAAGCCCTCGGATATTCAAAGGGCAGAATTTTGTGGCATTATACCTCTTACGGTGTTTATATGGGAGGCCTCGGAGCTCTTACCGGATTCCTTATAGGTCCAGTTTTTTTTACCACCCTATTAATCCCCTGGCTTAATCTAAGTCTTCCAAGCAACCAAATTTCTATTAACTACTTGAATTTAACATACAGCTTTTCGTTAATCCTGGCTTGTACGGGAGGTGTTTCTCTGTATGCGGGGCTCAAGCTACTGAAAGATACCCCGGCACAGCTCTTGCGTGATAAACCCCCGAAGGAAGGAAGTCATATTTTTTTGGAATACCTGCCAGGACTTTGGAACAAAATGAGGTTTAGCCGCAAGTTAATTGCGCGCAATACATTGAAGAATAAAATGCGTCTTTTGATGAGTGTACTTGGGATCACGGGATGTACAGGACTTGTTGTGGCGGCATTTACCTTAACCAGCATGATAAACGGAATTACCCAGCATACTTATGGTATTACTTACTCATACGACCATAAAATCATTCTGGACAAGAAAGCCGACTCACGATATATACATAATAAAAGACTGGATGGAGCAGTTGCTCTTGTTAAAGAGACTTCAGTGGAGATCATACGACCAGGTGGAAAAAGAACAATGGAGTTACTAACTGTTTTCCCACAGCACAGCCCCTTAATTAACTTGCAGGATGTTAGCGGAAACTCAATACTTCTTGCAGAAGACGGGTTAACTATCACCAGAAAGCTTGCACAAACATTGGGTGTAAGTGTTGGTGATATCATAGAGCTGAAAAGTACTGACAAAGGTTATGTTAAAGTCCCAATCAAACAAATTATATATATGGCAACAGGGCAGGGTATGTTTATGACCGACGAGTTTTACGAATCCATTGGAGAGACCTTTGAACCTACATCCATTCTTGTTAAGTGGAATCAAAAACCAGACGAAGTGTTTCTTGCCAGTGACTATGTTGATGAATATGTGAGTCGAACTACCCAAATAGAGGATACTAACAAAAGCACACAGGTGATTTACATTGCAGCGGTTTTGCTCATTACCATGGGAGCTATCCTGGCTTTTGTTGTTTTATATAACAGCAGCATCCTAAATTTTTCCGAGAGAATACGCGATTTGACCACATTAAAGGTGTTGGGTTTTTACCAAAACGAGATCAGTGCCCTTGTACTCACCGAAAACATACTCTCGGTTTTAATGGGTTGGATCTTAGGAATACCTCTGGGTAAGTTTATTGCTGAGCTTGCTGCAAGTGGCTTAAACGATCAATTGGATCTGTACAGTCGGACCACTTTTATTACGGTTGTGCTCTCAGGTGCCATCACACTGTTGTTTGCCCTGATTAACAACATTATAGTGGCTCGGAAAATGAAGAATTTAGATATGCTTGAATCTTTAAAGAGCGTTGAATAAATATTGGAGGGATAATATGTCAAACTTAAAATCAAAAAATAGAAAGTGGTTCCTATTACCTGCTCTCATCCTGATTTTGCTTGTAGCGGTAGGGATAATTCGATATAATGAAAAACAACAGAATAGTAACACAGATCCCGAACCGACTTTTTCGCAACAAATGCAGCCTGAAGCCATGGTTGCTTGGGGTGAAGTAACTTACGAGAAAATATACGATATTGTCATCGACTTTCCAACCGTGGTCACAGATGTTAAGGTTAAGGAAGGTGACCGTGTATCTCTGGGGCAAGAATTAGTATCCCTGGATATGTCGGAATATCTTTCAACTATTGAAAAATTACAGGAACAGCTTGCCGCAGAAAAAGCTGGACTTGAAAACACCAAACAGGATACCGCAGCTCTTTTGGCAGACATTGCACAGCTTAAAAAGGACATCGAAACAAAAACCAAAGAATATAACGAGGAAACAAATGCAGACTTAGTAATTCTTCATACAGCTCTTGAACTTGCAAAAACCGAATTAGACATTGCAAAACGAGATGTTCTGGAGCATCAGGCATTGTATGAAGCCGGTTCAAGTTCTAAAAGTATTTTAGATCAATATACCGATATCCTTACAAGAAGAGAAAAAGCATTGGTTGATGTCGAGAATAATATTGAAAAAACAAAGAGAGCTTTAAAGACTGAACTTGATCAGCTAAATCTTGCTTTACAATCCAAGCAGACGCAGCTGAGCCAAATTGAAAAATCAAATAAAGCCAATACTGCGATGCAACATAGTAGTACCAATGTATCTCGTATCGACCTGGAAGTGATGAAGAATAAAAGCACTAAACAATTTCTCAACGACAGCCATATTGTCTCTCATATAGAAAATGGTATTGTAAAAAACATTGGGGTCATTAACGGTACAGCAGTAGGAACACAGTATATGGCTACAAGGATATTACAATTGATAGATATGGACTCAATAGTTGTAAATGCTGAAGTAGACGAAGAGTTCATCAAGACCGTAAGTCTTGGCATGAAAGTAAATATTGTTCCTGCACAGGACAACAACCTGTCCATTCCCGGAGAGGTCATTCACATTTCCAACCTTGCAGTAGAAAAAGATGGTAAACGAATTATAATAGTGCAGGTTAAACCACAGGATCCACAGTGGGAATTGAAACCGGGCTATAGTACCGATGTGTATTTCCCTACTAAATAAAGGGGGTGTCTTAGTGGAAAAAATTCTGATTGTTGATGATGATAAGGAAATCGCTCTGTTAATATCCGATACCCTTACCGATGAGGGCTATGAATGCCTTGTTGCCTTTAATGGAGAAAGCACCTTCACGCTGCTCCAAAACAACCCCGATATTTCTCTGATTCTTCTGGATATCATGCTGCCCGATGTTGATGGATTAGAAATTCTAAGGCAAATCAGGAACACAGTTACCTGCCCCATTTTATTTGTTACAGCAAAAAACCGTACTTATGATACTATGCTGGGCTTTGAAATGGGTGCTGATGATTATATTTCCAAGCCTTTTGTAACCGAAGAACTGGTTGCACGAGTTAAAGCTCATTTGCGTAGAGAACGGCGAAGCCTTCAAAATAAAAACCTTGCCCTTTCTATAGGGGACATTCAGATTTTCCCTGAAAGTTACGAGGTTAAAGTAAACAACAAACCTGTTGAATTAACTACGAGAGAATTTCAACTTTTACATTATCTTTTTCAAAATGCCGGAAAAGTAGTTTCAAAGGAGCAAATATTCAATGCTGTATGGGGCACTGATTTTGCTGATATTGGTACCGTGGCTGTAAATATCAAAAACCTTCGAACAAAGCTTGACAAGCACAACCGATACATTAAGACTGTATGGGGAGTTGGCTACAAGCTTGTTAAGAACCTGGAGAATTAAAATGAGTATTAGAACCAAACTTTTGTTATTTGTACTTTGTGCTTTCCTTGCAAATATCTTGTTGGTATATGGCTACTATAATCTTTTTCTTTCTAAGGAGATTTCAAACTTTAATTCCAGTATGCACGAACAGCTACAAGCTGAAACCGATCGAATTACAGAGGAAATAGAGAATAGGAAAGATTTTGAAGATATATTACGCACCACTGCTGCACGGGATGATTTTTTGTTCCAAGTGAGCGATGAGGATGGCACACTCATTTTCCAAGCAGGTGAGAAAACACGGATACATGTAAAAAACAGTGCAGCAAACCTATTTCACATCGATGACAAAGTTTATTTACTAAGGGTAACTCAAATGATGCAACTGAAGCATATAACGGCTTATGGGATTGCATGGGATGTTTTCATTGCTGAAATAATCATTATTTTTATTATTTTACTATTTTCAGCGATACCCATTTACTTTTATTTTGCTAAACCGATTATTTCATTGTATAAAAACATGGCACATTATAAAGAGGGCCTCAAGCCTGAAAGAGTAGTACGGAGCGATGAAATCGGACTATTGCATAATGAATTTGTAACCCTTACCGAAACAATTGAAAAAGAAAAGCAGAAACAGCATATGATTATTGCTTCTATCTCACATGATATCAAAACACCGCTCACTTCCATCATGGGCTTTGCTGAGCGCCTTAAAAAGACATCTCTTGCTCCCGATAGACGTGAGCAATATGTAAATATTATCTACAGTAAATCTGTTTCCATCAAAAACTTAATTGAGGAATTCGATGATTATTTGAATCATTATATTCACAGTGAATTGAAACAGCAGCGCATATCTGTTGATACATTCTGTGCCATTTTGAGAGCCGACTATGAAGTTGAATTAGTAGAAAAAGGTGTTGACTTTTCTTTGAACGTAGAATGTCCCGACGAGTACATTTTTATCGATGTGTCAAAAATGAGGAGAGTCTTCGGGAATATCATTGACAATAGTTTGAAGTTCATAAAGGCTCAACAGCCTTCCATTGCAATTTCCTGCTTCCGACAAGAGGATATGATATGTTTTTCTGTGGATGATAACGGGACTGGAATACCAGAGCAGGAGCTTCATAAGATATTCGATCCCTTCTATACATCAGATAAAGGACGAACTGTCGCAGGACTTGGTCTATCCATCTGCAGAGAAATTGTAGAAAGCAATGGTGGAAAAATATGGGCGACAAACAACAACACAGGAGGAGCAACCCTTCATATATGCCTTCCGTCATGATGATGAGGTAATGCCTTGGCTATTAAAATATGCAAAATTTATCATCGCATAAAACCAATACATAGGATTTTTACAAAAACAAAGTGATATCCATCCGGCAAGATGTGCCATGCGTGGGAGCACATCATAGGCAACCATAATCTTTACTATACTTTTCTATAAACTCTAAAGCAGGTTTTTCATCTAGTGGTC
>JAAYPS010000080.1 GCA_012519655.1 Clostridiaceae bacterium
ATGCAGCTATAGTGAACATTTCTTCAACCCGTGCATTTCAATCTCAAAGTGATACAGAAAGTTACACTGCTGCCAAAGGTGGCATAACGGCTCTTACTCATGCATTAGCAGTAAGTCTTGCAGGTAGAGTTCGTGTAAACTCCATTGCGCCTGGCTGGATTGACACAGGAAGCACTTATGATAGGGATTATATACCTGTGCATTCTAATTCTGATAAAAAACAACATCCGTCGGGACGCGTTGGGCATCCAATGGATATTGTAAGGGCCATATTCTTTCTATGCGATGAAAAAAACAGTTTTATTAATGGTCAGAATATCTCGGTAGATGGTGGAATGAGTAAGCTCATGATTTACACCGAAGATCATGGATGGCATTATGAATAAGGGTTTGTTAAAAAAGAAATACACATAATTATGCCCCGGTAAAATACTAAACAAGATACTAATATATTATGAAACGACTAAGGATAAAAATAAACAAAAATTTGTTGAATTTTGGCACATTCTATTGTATCTTAGATATCAACAACTAGTGCCAGGAGGTAATAATTCAGTGAAAAAACAATTGTTATCAATTCTATTAATTACAATAGTTTTTGCATTATTTGCGCAAATGCCTGCATATGCACTTGATACAACAACAGTAACAATTGACGGTAAAACTAATTTTACCGTAAGCCTGAAATCAAATTCATTAGTTTTTAGCAATCAATTCACAGATTCTGAATATGAGAGTATCAAAATTACTATACATAACTCTCAAACAGAAGTGTTTTCAAAAAATTATGATATAGATATGATTGACGGAGCAATCATTAACTTAACGGGGTTTGCTGATAATTCGTACAGGATTCAGTTTATTTATTTTCCTACCGGTACAGCCGAAGTTATTGAGGCAATGATGATTTTTGATTCGGTAGAGTCTTCTGCTATCCTGGCAAACGAGGAACTATATCAGATAAGCTCCTATGAAAGTGATGATGTTTTTGGATATAGTATGGAAAAGCTATTGGCCTGGGCAAATGCTATAAGGTCAAATTTAAAAATTAAGGACTATAACGGGGACGGTAAACCCGATAAGTATAGTCCTTTCAGGTATTCCTCATATGACGAAGCTTATGCAGATGCTTATTACAGTGTCTTTAATCTGCTTAGCAGTGGGGATGGCTTATTAAAATATGTTAATCTTCCCATAGATATTATGATAACCGATGGAGAGGGAAGCTTTAATTTTAGTGATTCATATATTGCTAGCATGAAACGTATAGAAAACTTACGAACTGACGAATATGTACTTGATTACTATAAAAATAAGGGGATACTAATTGCTCCAATGTATGCTGATGTAGTCAAACAGGCTCAGATTATTACTGATGGAATATCCGACGATTATGAGAAAGCAAGAGCCATACAGCAGTGGGTTAACCGCAATATTATGTATGATTGGGGGGCGCATTATTCTGGAACATCCCCGAAGTATTTGTCAGCTCCCGATGTATTAAAAGGCAGGCTGACAATATGTGAAGGATTTACTAACTTAACAGTGGCGCTTTTACAAGCTGTAGATATCCCAGCTAAAAAGGTTACCGGTACTGGTAATGGAATTCCCCATGCCTGGACCGAAGCCTTTGTTGATAACAGATGGGTCTTCATTGATTCAACATGGGGTGATTTTGATCTGTCACCATCTCTGTATTCAGCATCGCATCATATAAGCGGTATTGAATATGAGATTGCTAAGGACAAAGAATTATGGGATGGCACATTGTACTTTTATGACATAAACAAAGGCGAAGTTCTAAAAGAAGTAAAAAATTTCCCCTTGAACGAATTTGTAACATCAACTTATGGTTTCCATATTAATGAATTGTATATAGATACTGCATGCACAAAGCCGTTTACTCTCAATACATTCAGAGTCGATTCAATGAACCGTGCTATATTTGTTAATAGGCCTAAAGATTGTACCGTGGCATATAATATCCAGCTGGATAACGAGTATAAGTCACTGGTCTCATATATTATAGATACCCAGGGCGATGACATAATCAGTTATGTGACTGTACCTTATGGCTCTAAAATAACACCTCCGAAACCGCCTGTTAAGGACGGATACACTTTCATTGGCTGGTATGACAGCATTTATCTTGATGAGGCAAAGCTATGGGATTTTGAAAAAGATATCGTAACTGAGGATATGACGTTTTTAGCTTGCTTTGTAAAAGAATCGGCAACATACACTGTCACTTTTAACTCGAATGGTGGCACGGCGGTAAAAAGCCTAAAAGCAAAAGCTGCAAAAACCATTACAAAACCAGCTAATCCTACAAAAAAAGGTTACCAGTTTATAGGTTGGTATAAAGATAGTCAATGCACGAAACCTTGGAACTTTACGACTGATATAGTAGCATCAGACACTACTCTTTACG
>JAAYPS010000081.1 GCA_012519655.1 Clostridiaceae bacterium
GCTAAGCAAAAGAATTACTGGAATTAACGGATTCGTCATTTATTATATGGCCTTGTTGATTTCTCAACAAATACACACATATTTATGCACTGTTCAATTTTCAATGTCCGGTTCGGGTTCTTACCCGGTTACCCTTCGCCTCTTGCTCTGTTGCATAAGCAACTTTAAAGTGTCATCGGCTTCGGGATAATTATTTTAACACATTTCATTTCTGTTGTCAATAATATTATGTCTACCAATTTCTGTCACCGCTTCATAGTATTTATATAATGCATTTTGTGCGAATCTTCTCTAAACCTCTTATTTAGCCAGTTTAGATGGATTTCTCGGCGACAGCTTTTTTAGTTTACCACGCTATTCGACATTTGTCAACAAATTTATTTAACTATTTTTTTCACACTAATCGCAACTTATACTGAAACACTTTTTGCTCTGTCAATTGCATGTCAAAAACTCAGTACATCTGTGGTCCTAACGTTTAGATGCAGGAGCACATCAACTGTTTAATATCTTACTAAATCCTTCACTATCATAGTAGAAAGGAGCCTTTGCCCAAGCACAAGCCAAATGCATTAACAGTTCTGTTTTTAATTGTTCCCTAATATCTCTATAATTATTGTCATAATATAAATTATTATATTCAGTAGGATCGTTCTTTAGGTCATACAACTCACCTTTTGTGTTCTCTAGGCTTTGTGAAGAGTTATTAATAGTAGTTGGTATGTATATAATAAGTTTGTATCGCTCTTTTCTCCACATATACGCAGGGGATGGCTGTGTTTGTTCATTCCCTCCACCATGAAACTCTGCAAATGCACCTGACCTTTTCTCCTCTCCTAATAAATCTAAGCCGGGTAACATTGGGTTTACGCTATGTCCAGCTATTTTAGATAATGTAGGAACTATGTCAACCAGTTCGGCTAGTCTCATATCAAGCATACCACGTTTTTCTTCAGGTATTATTGAACCAGATAAAATGAGGGGTACGCGTATGCTATTCTCATAAAGACAGTATTTACTATACATATAGTTTCTCTGTCCCATCATATCACCATGATCTGATGTGTAAAGGATAATACAATTGTCCAAACGGCCTTTTTCTTCAAGCTTACGTAAAACCAGACCAAAGTAATTATCCAGCCATGTGCAATTAGCCCAGTAACGAAGCTGAATCCGCTTTTTCTCTCTTTCAGAAAGTTTACTTATAACTTCTTTTCTATCTTCATAAGTTTTTCGCATTTTGGGATTCAAATCCCGAATATATGACAGATGCGTGTTTTCTTCTTCGAATTCCGGGAATTTCAAGTCTGGAATATCATCAACATTATACATATCCTCAAATTCCTTAGGTACATTAAAACCTGCATGGGGTTTTAAAAAGGATAGATATAAAAATAAAGGTCGGTCTGGATCTATCCCTTCGTCTAGAAATTCCAAACATTTCTGTGCCACCCATCCATCTCTGTGATTTTGAACCTGAACTTCACTTGTGCATCCAATATAGCCATTTGCATTCTCCTCACCAGAACCATAATCCTTTGTTTCTTCAAAATATTCGTTCAAACCTTCAGGATTTTCATCACCCATCATTAAAGCTCCATGCTCATAGCAACGGCTGTCAGCTGACTGACCAATAGCCCTTACTTCAAATCCTCGAGTTGGTGGTTCTTTATTTATATGGCCGTGGCACCAATGAGTTTTTCCAAATCCAGCTGTTTGATATCCTGCTTTGAGCATAATTTCAGGCAGTGGTAAAGATGGTAATTTATCTTCATAATACAACACACTAGCGTTTGTCCTAACGCCCAACTGCGATGGATACATACCAAACATCATTGAATTTCTGCTTGGCACACACATGGGACATTGGGCAACCGCTTGATTATAT
Organism: Clostridiaceae bacterium; assembly: GCA_012519655.1. GTDB lineage: Bacteria > Bacillota > Clostridia > DSM-8532 > DSM-8532 > Thermoclostridium. The sequence goes on from JAAYPS010000081.1 coordinate 1,889, forward strand.
ATTATTCCCTGTTTAGCCAGCTTATCTAGATTAGGTGTTTTGATGTGGGGATTTAAAACCCCAATACAGTCCCAATTTTGCTGATCTGTCATTAGAAAAATAATATTTGGTTTCTTAATTATAAACACCCCCGCATAATTACTCGCTCTTTGAGAATCTTTCATTTTTACTGTAAGTTTCTCATATTTAATAATAACAAAATATATAATGGCATTAAATGAAGTTAAGGCTGTAGAATATCCACAGCCTTATATTTATGCTTATTTATTAAGTTTTATCTAACAACTCTGGCACTTCCACCAGACATTAGGTTTTCTACTTCCTTCAAACTTGCCATAGATGTGTCCCCAGGTGTTGTCATAGCCAACGCGCCATGAGCTGCACCATAATTTACTGCTTTTTCGGGATCCCCAGTTGTCATAAGTCCATATATGAAGCCTGAAGCAAAACTATCTCCGCCGCCGACACGATCCATAATCTCAAGACCGTTATAATCTTTAGCTTTGTAGATTTCACCTTCTGCCCAGCACATTGCACTCCAGTCATTTATAGTTGCTGTATGAACTGTTCTTAATGTTGTTCCAATAACCTTAAAATTAGGATATGTCTTTACTACTTCGTTAATCATTTTCTTATATCCATCTAAATTAAGTTCTTTAAGGTTCTCATCATTGCCTTCCACTTCAAAACCCAAAGATGCAATAAAGTCTTCTTCATTACCTATCATAACATCGATATATTTTGCAATCTCTCTATTTACTTCTTGGGCTTTTTTCTGACCACCAAAGTTTTTCCATAGTGAAGGTCTGTAATTAAGATCGTATGAAACAATGGTACCGTACTTTTTTGCGGTTTTTACTGCTTCAATAACAACGTCGGGTGTTGTTTCAGATAAAGCAGCAAAAATACCACCAGTATGGAACCAACGGCTGCCATGCTTGCCGAATATAGTATCCCAGTCAATATCACCTTTTTTCAAAGCAGCTGCTGCTGTATTGGCACGATCCGAAACCCCTAAAGCACCTCTAACGCCAAATCCACGCTCAGTGAAATTTAGGCCGTTCCTTACATTACGACCAATTCCGTCGTAAGGAACCCATTTTATATATCGAGTATCCACTCCACCTTGCATAATGAAGTCTTCTAATAAATAGCCCACATCATTATCTGCAAATGATGTTACAACTGCTGTGTCCATACCAAAACATTTTTTCAATCCACGTGTTACATTGTACTCTCCACCGCCTTCCCAAGCTCTGAAAGAACGTGTGTTTCGAATACGTCCTTCACCTGGGTCAAGTCTGAGCATAATCTCACCTAGAGATATACAATCAAATAAACATTCACTTTTCGGCTTTATATTCAATATTGACATGAAATTGCAACTCCCTTCAAAAATACTTAAGCTCTTGCTTCTTTAATGTTTTGTATAAATAATTTAGCGGTTTCGGTGATTTTCGCATAATCACCTGTTTTTGCACCTGCTGTTAAGCTACTCCCAGCACCCAACGCTACCGCTCCAGCTTTAATCCATTCCGCAGCATTGTCAAGAGAAACTCCTCCTGTTGGCATTAATTCTGCTTGCGGTAGTGGACCTCTGATAGATTTAATAATTTGCGGACCAAATAATTCTCCAGGAAAGACCTTGATAATATCAGCTCCAACTTCGAGGCATTCGACAACTTCACGCACAGTCATTGCACCAGGCATACAAGCAATACGATACCTGTTACATAGTTTTACTGTTTGAACATTTAGACTTGGACTCACTACAAATTTAGCACCTGATAAAATAGCAGTTCTTGCAGTTTCGGGATCAAGTACAGTTCCTGCTCCAAGTATGATCTGCTCGTCTGTAAAGCGACTAGCTAATTTTTCAATTACTTTGTGAGCTCCTGGCACTGTAAAAGTAATTTCAATTGCTGGAACACCACCTTCAAGACAAGCTTCTGTAATTCTTAGGGCTTTCTCTTCATTCTCAGCTCTGACTACAGCAACTAGTCCTGTATCACGTATCCTTGTAATAATTTGTTCTTTTTTCATTAATACGCACCTCTCATATTTATTTATAATTTACTCGTCCAAAACCAACTTTAAAATAACAATGTATAAGTTATTTATATTAGTATACAAATTTAGCACTATTACTAATGGGTAAATAGCCCATTTGCCTTGAAATATTCGAAGCAGTTTCAATCACCATCTTAACAAAACGTCTCTCATTTTCTTGCGCGATGTTTCCTGTTATGCTTAAAGCTGCAATTGTCTTACCAGTAAAATCTTTTATTGGAGATGCTATACAGCGTATTCCTTTTTCATGCTCTTCGTTATCAATCGACCAGCCCCTTTGCTTTGTCTTATCCAGTTCAGCAACAAACTGTTCCTTATCTATAATGGTATTTTCAGTATAGGGTATAAAATTAATACGTTCTATAATCTGTGTCCTATAGGCAAGACCTTGATTGGCTAGCAAAACCTTACCCAAAGCAGAACAATACACAGGTATTCTTTCCCCTATCTGTGAATACATTCTAAGGCTTTGTACTACATCTATCTTTTCAATATATACAATTTCTGTTTCATCAAGTATTGCAAGATGTGTAACTTGACCAGTTAATTCTGCTAGATAGCGCATAAAGGGCATTGCCTCTGTCTTTAGTTCTATTTGATGAATATGTAAACTACTTACTTCTATAAATTTAAGACCAATTTTATATAAACCAGTATTCTTGTCCTTTTCTAAATATCCACGTTGAGCCAATGCACTTGCGAGCCTGTGCACAGTACTTTTGTGCAATCCAAGTTCCTTACCAATCTCAGTTACACCCATGCCTTTTGAATGCGTTGAAAGTAATTCGATTATATCAAATGCTCTGTCAAGAGTTTGCACACTTTGTACATTGTGTTCGCTCATAATTCCACCCGTCGTCTCATATAATGAAACGTTATTTTGCTATGTGATACACAAATTATAAAATAGTTTCAATCTATCGTCAAGGTATAAATCATTTGAATTTCCTCATACTTTCATTGCAAAGGGCTACTATGGTATAATAACCTCATAAATGAGGTTATTATACGCCTCCGGCGGAACTTAGGCGCGTGCAATCTTTTTGCTATCGCAAAAATGCACATGCGCAGTTATATCATGAATTATAATTATTCATGATATAAGAACCTCATAAATGAGCCTATTATA
>JAAYPS010000082.1 GCA_012519655.1 Clostridiaceae bacterium
GTAATGCTAAAAGCAGTGATTTTTGACATGGACGGCGTTTTAATAGACAGTGAGCCACTACATTTTGAAGTGGACAAGAAACTTCTCAGTAAGTGTGGATTAAATGTAGATCAAGAGTTTTTGAGCCAGTATGTAGGTGTTTCAAATCCCGAAATGCTTGTAGATATAAAGAAGAAGCATGACATTAAATACAGCGTGGACGAATTATTGGACATGAAATTAAATCTTGTGCTTGAGGCTTTGAATGAATCTAATCTTGATGCGATTGATGGAATAAGACAGTTAATTGATGACTTAAAGGCAAATGGTATTATGTTGGCCATTGCTTCTTCATCTCCAATAGAATTTATTGAAGCAGTGATTAATAAAATAAATTTACAGCATCATTTTAATTTTGTAATAAGTGGCGAGTGGGTTGAGAAGGGTAAACCAGATCCTGATATTTTTCTTAAGGCAGCAAGTCTTTTAGGTGTAAAGCCTGATGACTGTGTAGTTTTTGAAGATGCCGAAATGGGTGTCGAAGCAGCAGTTGCAGCAGGAATGAAGTGTATTGGTTATGCAAACCCCAATTCCGGCAATCAAGATTTATCAAAAGCCTGTGTAATTATAGATGATATGAAAAAAATGAACTTTGATTACATATGCAGTGTTCATAAATCGCCTTCAAAACGGTGATAATTTTGAGACTATATTTTATATTTGTAATATAGTGGTTCGAGGTGTATAATTATGTCAAAAGATTTATTGGAGGCGAATTGTATATGAAATGTATAAACCATCCCGAAAGAGATGTAGCTGGTGCATGTGTTTACTGTGGTAAGTTGTTCTGTTCGGAATGCCTTATCCCAGTGAATGGTAAGATGTATTGTAAAGACGATATTGGAAACGTTGTCAATGAAGCAAAAGATCAGGCTGCATCAACAGCGACACCATCAATAAACATTAACAATGTTAATACAAACCAAAATACGAATTATAATGGTGGTATGGCTGCTTATCCGTATAAGAAAAAAATTACTGCTGCACTTCTATGTTTCTTCCTAGGTGGATTTGGTGTCCATCGCTTTTACGTTGGGAAGTATGGAACAGGTATACTTTGGCTTCTTACATTAGGTTTTGGTGGTATCGGAGTTCTAATTGATTTCATAGCCATTTTGCTCGGAGGCTTCAGAGACAAAGCAAATATGCCACTAAAATAATCAGATAGGCTACTCTAAGAAATACCCCATTTTGATTAGGTGTGGAATATATCCATATATATCCAGCAACCAGTCGAGGAACATATACTTGAATATTATTTCAAGTGAAGACTGAGTATAAACCTTTATTTACACTCCGTGTAGGGAGGTTAAAAACATGAAAATTTTTCAAGTAGATGCTTTTACAGAAAAGCCGTTTAGAGGCAATCCTGCGGCTGTATGTATTCTACCTTCAAATCCTTCGGTAGAATGGATGCAAGATGTTGCTAGTGAGATGAATTTGGCAGAGACAGCATTTTTAGTATCAATGAATGACGGGTATAATTTGCGATGGTTTACTCCGAATTCCGAAGTGGATCTTTGTGGACATGCAACATTGGCAAGTGCTCACATCTTGTGGGAAAAAGGATATGTACAAAAAGATCAAGAAGCCAAGTTCTATACCAAAAGCGGCTTACTTACTGCCAAGTTTAACACGGGATATATTCAACTTAATTTTCCTGCGACACCAGAAGAAGAGGCTGTTGCACCTGAGGGGCTAATAGATGCGTTAAATATAAACCCAGTTTACATAGGGAAAAATGTTTTTGATTATTTAGTTGAAGTTGAATCCGAAGAGATTGTAAAGAATATAGCACCCGATTTTACAAAGCTCATGAGAATACCTATGAGAGGAGTAATCGTTACAGCAAGAGCTAAAGAGTATGATTTCGTATCACGTTTTTTTGCCCCCGAGATTGGAGTTTTTGAAGATCCAGTGACGGGGTCTTCTCATTGTTGCTTAGGGGTGTATTGGAAGAAAAAACTTGGAAAAAGTAAATTCCATGCATACCAAGCATCTAAAAGAGGCGGAGCATTGAAGGTAGAAGTGATAAACGAAAGAGTATTGATATCAGGAAAAGCAGTCACGATCATGGAGGGTACGTTATTCTATTAAAGACAGCGAATGATAAAATAATTTTTAGTACAATCTATGGACAGTAAATAAAACATTTAGAGAAATATGGCTCGGTTATGTAGATAACTATGAGCAATATCACTACAAAATAAAAAACTGCCGGGTTATCGTTGATGAGGTGATTCCGGCAGTTTAGCTATATATATTTGTTTTTCTTTGGCACCACTCCTTCCAGACTTTTTTATACTAATGTAATAATTATATGATATATAAGTCTTTTAACGTATAGAGCAAGTTGGGAGTAGAACACAGAAGAACCGTCCCCTTGTGCTGTTTTAGGGGTAGAACACAGAAGAACCGTCCCCTTGTGCTGGAAGAACCGTCCCCTTGTGCTGTGTGCTGTTGTGTACTGAAGAACACAAAAGAACCGTCCCTCTGTGTTATTTGTGTTATTCGAGGTTTAGCTTCTTTTCTAATAGATAATTCGTCAAGAAGAAATATCCTGCAGCATAAAGTACAAGTATAATATTTGCTATTATGAAGAATTGTCTAAATGGTGCACCGATTTGCATAGTCAAGTCTGTTACATATGGTTTATTAATATCCTTCATAGAAAGTGCTACAATAAACAAGGCTAAAAATTGAGCAACTGTTTGTAATCCGAGATACATAGCGAATGAAAGGAGTAGCTTGTATTTATTAAACAAATGTCCAAGTGAAATCGCTGTATATATTTCCATGACACTCACTATTAGTGCAAGGATAGCAAAGATAATCAATAAAACAATACCTCCTGCCCCAAGAGTCTGATTTATTTCAAAAAAAGCATCTGAGACTACATAGGGTAGCTGTTTAAGCTCTTCTTTAGGAACAAGAATAAGAATTGAACCAAACCCTATCACCGTACTTGTAAAGGTCCAAAGCATTGAGACTAGCAATTTATTTAGTATATTCTGCCATGCCTTCACAGGGATAGTGAACATGAGATATCCTTCGTCACCCAACAGACTTTTGTAAAACCTTTGTATTACAACGATTAAAGTTGCAACAAACAACCCAAAAAATAGCGCTACATATAAGAACATTGATACCGACGAAATAATGCCTTGCATTATGTTAACAAAAGAGTTGTTTTGTTCAAATGCTTTATTCACTATAGGGGTAACAAATAAGAATTTATTTATTATCGCGCTAAATATTATTGCCACATATAAAGGTAAGAACCAACGCGAAGTAGCCTTTATTTCATACTTTAATAATTTACCTAACATCTGAACACCTCCCTGAAAAGTGAGTCTATTGATTTACCTGATTCATCACGAACTTCGTCAACTGTTTTTGCAAGTATAACCTGCCCGTCTTTTAAAAATATAATATCATCCAGTATCTTTTCAATATCTGATATTAAATGAGTGGACAAAACCACAGTAGCGTTTTCGCTATAATTTCTTATGATTGTGTCGAGTATATAGTCGCGGGCAGCTGGGTCCACGCCTCCTATGGGTTCATCGAGTAAATATAGTTTTGCTTCTCTACTCATCACAAGTATGAGCTGTACCTTTTCCTTAGTTCCTTTTGATAGAGTTTTTAGTTTTGATTTCGGATCAATCTTTAATCTATTTAACATGTCGAGAGCCTTATCACGATTAAAGTCTGAGTAGAAATCACTAAAGAAATCTAAGATTTCAGAAACTTTCATCCAACTGTTCAAATATGTTTTTTCGGGGAGGTAGGATACAATTTTTTTTGTTTCAACACCTGGTGCAAATCCTCCAATTTGTATACTGCCTTTTGTTGGTGTAAGCAGATCGTTGCATATCTTGATGAATGTTGTCTTACCACTTCCATTTGGACCTAAAAGGCCCACTATTCTACCCTGAGGTATATTAAGAGTAACATTATCTAGTGCTTTAGTGGTACCATAGTATTTCGAGAGATTTTCACATTTGAGAATATTATTCATTCATTGCACCTCCCGATATTTTTTTTATTACTGTTATAATTTCATCTTCGCTAAATCCAAGACGCTTCATGTTTTGTAAGAACTCTTCAATTAGATCCTCAGCCAATCTGTTTTTAACATTTCTTACCATTTCTACATCCTCCGTTACATACCTGCCTTCCGTTCGATTTGCATAAACTAAACCGCTCTCTTCAAGTTTAGCCAGAGCTCTTTGCATAGTATTGGGGTTGACCGAAGCCTCTTGAGCGAGCTCTCTTACAGAAGGTAATTTTGAGCCAAGAGCATATACTCCTGAACAGATTTTTAGTTCAATTTGTTCTATTAGTTGTGCGTAAATAGGGCGATCTGATTTTAAGTCCCAAGGCATTTTCTCACTCCTTTTGTTTTATTGTATTACTGTATTACTGTATTACTGTATTATTGTATTAACCGGTTAATACAATAATACAGTAATTTTTCTACCCTGTCAACTATTTTTTAGAAATTTTTTGAAAAATATTTGCAACAGAAGAAAATTGATATTTAAGAAATGATTGATATTTACGAAGTGAATTGACCAGTTATGTAATATTACATAAAGGACCGACTAATTACCATTTTTGCAGCAATGTACATATGATGAAGTAGCTTATAAAGAGGATGTGAAATGGATGATTTCAATTGGAGGAAACATGGTTTCTGATGATTGGCTAAAGACAAGGCTCGGAAACGATGATATAAAAATACAAATCGCAAACAATATGCAATCTCTTGATAATGTTTTTACATTTGAAAATGAAAAACTTTTCGACTTTGAAGTTGCTGCAAGAAAAGAATTGGTTAAGGCCTCAGAACGCCTCCACAACAGTTTCTTTTCATTTAAACTTTTTATCAACTCTATATGTAATGAAAGATACTGGGAGAGAACTCAAGAAGGAGGTTTTCGGTTAAAAAAGGATGTGAAACCTCACGAGGCTGTCCGGGATATTTTAAGAAATAGCAGAATGTATGGGACGGAATGTGCAACTGCAATAGTTATAGTGTTCTATCTTGCTTTAGTTGAAGTAATGCCTGTAGAACTATTCGACAGATTATTCTCTGACATATACCTAATGGATTGGAAGTATTTAGATAGTGATTTGGGCGTTCGTACCTATCGTGGTGTTAAAAATGCACTACCTGGTGACTGCTTATACTTTAAAAATCCAGATGTTAATCCAGATACACCTGAGTGGCAGGGAGAGAATGTTATTGTACTTCTGAATAATTACTATTATGGTCATGGAATTGGGATTAACAAAGCTGAATCAATTATTAGAGCTTTGAATAGAAACAGAATTAATAACCCACAGCAGTCTGCATATTTAATGGATCAAATAGTAAAAATCGATTTTGAATACCTGGGTAATCGCAAACTAAATTTTGAACAGGAAAGGAATCCATAATATCAGGATGGTGGATAGAAATAATAATATTTAGATCTAGCACTTACATTAATTGATGCGAATACTATATAGAAATAGGAGCTGAACGTATTTTTATGATTCAAGGTTCAATGTGCTTTGGCGATATGCAATTAAAGGTCTGGGGAGGGCATAATAAAATGTTAAATTGGCTTTTTGAAAGATTTCTGAATTTTCTTAACATTTTTTACATGCTGCGTGACAGAATACGCACTTTAAGACCTTCATATAATACACGTATGAAAGGGAGCGTGAAAATATGCAGCCAGTCCAGATTGTAGCCGGAGACGGTGCGAATAAGCTTTTGGATTTTTTAAAAAAGGAATTAATTGAAGCCAGTAAAGATGGAGAAGTGTTCAAGGTTAACCAGGAGCAAGATGATGGACTTATTGCTGTAGAGTGCACAAAAAAAGAAAAAAATAGGGAGAGTAAATCTTTCGTTCAACAGTTATCACAGGTTTTAGCAGATTATTTGATGACTGCTTATGATGGTATGTTATTGAATCGGATAACTAAAAAAAATTACGGATATTTACGCCCAGATGAACGAAGGGATATAATACTTATAGCCCAAAAAAAGATAAGAGAAAGTGAACAAGACTTTTTCGATACTATTATTCGAATGAGAAGAAAAAATATGGTGATAAAAAAACTTTCAGATTTCCTTGATCAAAATAATCATATAATTCTTGAAGGTTTCGTTACATTTAGGATGCAGGAATATGTAGATGAGCTTGAGGAAGTGGTGGATTGGGCGGTAAGACAGTACTTGATTGAAAAGGAGTACCAGGAGTTCATCAAGCTTCTTACATGTTTTGTGCAAATGCAAAAGCCAAAGTTTATTTGTGTGCACGTGATAGCAGAGAAAGATTCAAGTTTTTCAATATACGATCAAAACATGGAGAGAATTTCAGACCAATGGATAAGTGATTTGTCAGAGGATTATGATGGGATAATTAAAGAGGAGGACCTTTTGATTAGTTTTTTGATTTCAGCTGCCCCGAAACAGATTATTATTCACAATATTGCTGAGATTAAGAACAAGGAATTACTCGATACTATTACTCAAGTTTTTTCAGGAAGAGTGATGGCATTTAATGATTAACTATTAGAAATTACCTTTCATCAAATTAAAGTACATTTAATGTGATTAACTAATATAAGTTACTAAAAAGTCCCACTATTTTTTAAAATAAACTAAATATTAAATAAAAAATTGCTAATTTTATTGATTCTTTGCCCGAAACCTTGTACACGATAAAAAATATGTTGTATAATGAAATGAGTAAAATGCACAATTTGATTACACCTCCTTAATGGATAGTGAAAAAAAGAATGGGGGTATATTTTTTTGGCTGTTAAGGTTTTTCAAACATTAGTTTTTCGTATTAAAGAAATATTGGATTGTGATGTGGATATTACAGATTCATATGGTCTAGTTTTCGCTAGCACCAGGATGGGTGCAATTGGCGATTATAATGATGAGGCTGTGGATTTTATTAACTCCAATGAGTTCTATGCTGAGAGTGAAAACGCGACATTTATGAAAGTGACAAAGCGTGCTAACTTGGATTATGTTGCAGTAGTATATGGCACTGGTCAACAAAGAAAGACTGCTATGGAACTTATTTGCCTTAGTATAGAGAATGCAAAGCTCTATTATGAGGAGAAATTTGATAAAAACAGTTTTATGAAAAATGTTCTTCTTGGAAACATTTTGCCAGGTGATATTTCTCTTAGAGCGCGGGATTTAAAAGTTAAAGATGATGTTAGAAGAATCATCTACTACATCCATACTGAAAAATCAAAAGACATACATGCATATAATATCATTCAAAGTCTATTTCCCAACGATTCAAAGGATTTTGTTATTCTTGTAGACGCTCAGAACAATGTTCTTGTTAAAGAACTCAAGGAGAAAGAGGACTATGACGATATTTATCGTAACGCAAGAATTATTATTGATACATTAAGTACCGAACTTATGGTTAAAGCATCAATAGGGATTGGAAGTGAAGTAAAGCAGCTTCGGGATATAGCACGTTCTTATAAAGATGCCCAGACAGCTCTAACAATAGGCAAAATATTTGAATCCGATAAAAGTATAATAGATTATAATCACTTGGGAATAGGACGATTGATATACCAGCTTCCCACTACCCTATGTAAATTATTTTTAAATGAAGTTTTAAAAGATAATGTTTACGAACATATAGATCAGGAAACAATGCTTACCATTCAGAAGTTTTTTGAGAACAATCTTAATGTCAGTGAAACATCAAGGCAGTTGTTTGTGCATAGAAATACGCTTGTATATAGGTTGGACAAGATTCAAAAAATTACTGGAATGGATTTGAGAAACTTTGATGATGCTATACATTTCAAAGTAGCTATGATGGTAAAACGTTATTTAGATTCAACCAATAATTAATTTGTGCTTCATCTGTGCGATGAATTGCTGTACAATTAACAAACATTAAGACAAGCTTTGGAAAATACATAGTAACAAAGGATGAGAAACAGTGATTGAGTTTAAGGATGTCACAAAATACTATCCCAATGGCGCCATTGGTCTAGATAATGTGTCCTTTAAAATAGAAAAAGGCGAATTTGTTTTTATTGTTGGTCATAGTGGTTCAGGTAAGTCCACGCTGCTAAAGCTCATATTACATGAAGAAACACCAAGTTCTGGTGAAGTGTATGTCAACGAGTTCGCAATTCATGATATGCTAAAAAGTGAAATACCGTACCTTAGAAGAGGTCTGGGTGTTGTATTTCAAGATTTTAGGCTTCTTCCTAACAAAACTGTATACGAAAATGTCGCATTTGCAATGCAAATAGTAGAGGCACAGCCAAAAGACATTCGAAGGCAAGTTCCGGTTGCACTTGCACTTGTTGGTTTGAGTAAAAAAGCCAGATCATATCCCAACCAGCTTTCAGGTGGTGAACAGCAAAGAGTTGCTGTGGCACGAGCTCTTGTAAATAACCCTTCAATACTAATAGCTGACGAGCCAACGGGTAATTTAGATCCTGAAACGAGCTGGGAGATTATGGACTTAATAGAGGAAATTAACCAAAGAGGAACCACTGTAATTGTGGCAACACATGAAAAAAATATTGTAGATCAAATGAAAAAAAGAGTATTCAACCTTGAATACGGAAAAATTACTCGGGATGTTTTGGAAGGAAATTATACAAATGAAGATTAGAACTATGAAGTACATGGTCAAGGAAGGTTTCGCCAATACATATAAAAATCTTTTAATGACTATAGCATCTGTCTCTATGGTGGTTGCCTCCCTTTTGATATTTGGAATATTTTTGATGTTTACCATCAATTTATCTTTTAATTTGAATAGATTAAAATCGCAAACAGAGATTGTAGTATTTTTAAAATCTGATGTTGCAGTAATGGAAGCTGACGATATCGAATTGAAGATTGAAAGCGATGAACGGGTAGCAAATTATATAAGGCTATCAAAGGAACAAGCTTTTGCACAGTTAGCAACAACATATATTGAAGATTTGGAGATTATTGAGGGTCTTACCCCAGAATTTCTTAATGAATCATTTAGAATACATCTAAATAACCCAGATGATATTAGTGAGTTTACGGAAGAATTAAGTGAAATGAATGGCGTTGAAGAGATTAGCTATCCCATGGAATCATTGAATAAACTGAGCACATTAATGCATTGGGTAAACGTCGGTAGTATGGTGGTACTCGCACTATTACTGATTATTTCTGTCTCTATAATTTCAAACACAATAAAGCTTACGGTTTATGCAAGACGCAGAGAAATTGGGATAATGAAATACATCGGAGCAAAAGACTGGTTTATACGTGGACCATTTGTTATAGAAGGTATGATTATTGGTCTTGTAGGTGCTATTTTATCATTTGTTCTTACAAGCTACTTTTATAATGCAGTTTCAACCTTTGTGAATACTAATGCCGTGGAGTATGGACTTAATGATTTAGTTAGAATGGTCTCGCTAAGTAATATAGGTGGACAAATTTTCTTGATTTACTCAATAATTGGAATGGTGATGGGTCTTATAGGAAGTTTTATTTCTGTAAGAAAGTACTTGAATGTTTAGTGCTTGATTATGTATAATAAATATTGGACAAGCGATGGAAAATGATTACATGTTCTGGAGGACTAGATATGCACAGGAGACATATCGGAAATTTACAAATGATTAAACGCATAACCTATATCTCTATTGTATGTTTACTTATGATAATTATGGCTACTCAGTCCATTGCTGAAAACATTAGTAAATATAAACAACAATTAAACGAAACTCAATCCGATATATCATATTATAAAAAGCAAATTAAGAAAACAACTGATGATTTGAATTGGAGAAAATATCAGCGGGAACAGATCATTAAAGAGCTCGAACAGATAGGCATACAGAAGGCCGAGATTGAGCAACAGATCCAGCTTATTGAATCTGCTATTACTTCTCTCGATGAGGCAATTGCATTAGCTGAAGAAGAATGTGAACATCAGGAAGCTCTATTAAAAGAACGCCTCAGAATTATGTATAAAAAAACAAACACAGTATCTAAGTTAGAGGAGTTATTTAAAAGCAATACTTGGAATGAGTTATTTATTCGCATAAGGCTTATGAACCAAGTTAGTGAATATGACAAAATGCTATTAAAAAGCGTAAGAGATAAAAAAGAGGAAATTGAGCAGCTAAAAGAACAAAGACAATATGAGATAGACAATTGTGTTGAACAAGCAAAATTATGTGCACAACAGATACAAGATCTTGAAGTATCAAGAGCATCATTAGAAAGTGCAATTAAAAAAGACCAACAAACCAAGCAGCAATACGAGAAAGAACAAGATTATCTCATTAAACAATCACAAGAAATTGAGCAATTAATTAAGAATATGCAGAGCCAAGGTAATCTTAAATGGGGCGGAAAAATGGTATGGCCAATGCCAACAAATAAGTCCATCGCTTCAAAATACGGAAATAGGCTTCATCCTATTCATAAAGTTTGGAAAATGCATACAGGTGTAGATATTGGTGCAAAATGGAATGAGGCAATTGTTGCTGCTGCAGATGGTATTGTCATTTATGCTGGTACACGTGGCGGATATGGCAATTGTATTATATTGGATCATGGCAGTGGTATTACTACATTATATGCGCATATAAATAATCGTGGTATACTGGTAAAGAACGGTCAATTTGTGTCTGCAGGACAAACAATAGCAAAGGCAGGAAGTACTGGAGTATCCACAGGTCCTCATCTACACTTTGAAGTCAGGAAAAATGGGGCTACACAAGATCCCCTTGATTATGTAAGACCATAGAGTAAATTGACTATCAATATTGTTCAAGATAGAGTTATGCTTTTGCCCGGGAGACCGGGTATTTTCTTTTAAACAAAAGGTCTAATATCTTGACATTTTAGTTAATTTGGTAAGTATATATTTATATGGAGCATTTTGAGGTGTTGCATAAATGCCCATATAGAGTAAACTAATTATATTGTATTATTGTATAGGGTAAACTAAAAATAGTATAGGAAGTGTTTAGATGAAAAGAAATTGGATTACCACCCTAATTTGTTTAACAGTTGCTATTATTTTTTTTGCTGCTGGTTTTTTAACTAATAATTTCATTAATGTATTCAATCCAAAATACGAGATACAGTTTAGTCAGGATGTATCAAGAGAGAATATCATTAATTTCAACAGAGTGAAGTCTCTTTTAATGAATAGCTATTATCTGGATATTAATGAGGATGTGCTTCTTGAAGGTGCCATAAATGGAATGGTAGAGGCTGTGGAAGACCCTTATTCAGTTTATTATACCCCAGAGATGATGAATGATTTCATGGAACAGCAGACAGGAAGTTACGTAGGAATCGGTGTTACTGTCTTTATGGATAATGATGGTTTAGCTACAGTTTCGGATGTATTTAGCAATTCACCAGCCAAATCTTCGGGTATGCGCAATGGAGATAAGATAGTTCTGGTTAATGGAGAGGATGTCACTGCTTTAAATGATCTGAACATTATAGTGGGAAAAATAAAGGGAGAGCCAGAAACCCAGGTTGCTATTACAGTGTATAGGCCAGAGATAAAAGATTATATTGAGCTGGATCTGGTTCGTAAGCTCATTAATATTGATTATATAGCAAGTAGAATGATTGGTGACAACATAGGTTATATCCAATTGAGACTTTTTGATGAAGATATAACGAAAGATTTTGTAACTCATGCTAATCAGCTGTTACAACAGGGAGCCAAGGGCTTAATTCTTGATTTAAGAAACAACCCGGGCGGAGATTATGGTCAAGTGGTTAGAATGGCTGATATAATTGTACCAGAGGGATTAATAGTTTACATCGAAGATAGGCATGGTAACCGGGATGAAGAAAAATCAGACCCGAATGAACTCAATGTACCCTTAACTGTACTCATAAATGAATATAGTGCAAGTGCTTCTGAGATTCTTTCAGCTGCAATAAAGCATTATGATAAAGGAACTCTTATTGGAAAGACAACTTTTGGAAAGGGTCTGGTTCAATCAATTATTCAGCTTGAGGGTGGGGCAGGACTAAAGGTTACTACAGCAAGGTACTTTACTCCTTCAGGGGTATATATTCATGGAATAGGGGTAACCCCGGATATTGAAATAGAAAATGACGAGAAATACCAGTATTACAGTATTGATGAGATTCCCGAGGGTGAAGATAAGCAGCTGCAAAGAGCAATTGAAGAGGTAAGCAGGTTAATGTCTGAGGTAAACAAGTAGAGTGTTGAATACATTTGGCTTCTAAGGGGTATAATTCCCTATGAGGTGATTATGTATGTCAAAAAAGAGTAATGAAAAACTTAAGCTTGAGATTGCAAAGGAACTAGGGCTTTTAGAAAAAGTTCAGAAGGAAGGCTGGAAAAGCCTTAGTGCAAAAGAAACAGGTAGGATAGGAGGATTACTTTCTAAAAAAAAGAAATCAATATGATTCTTGTAATCTTCTGAAATCCTACGGGTTTAATGGAAATGTGAGGGAAAATGTATAGAGACTTTGCTTATGTATATGATGAGTTAATGAAAGACATAGATTATAGCAAATTGGCTGATTATATAGAGGAGCTTATGTTAGAACACGCTGATATAAAGCCAGCCCTTGTGCTTGATTTAGCATGTGGAACCGGGAGCCTTACACTCCAATTTGCACAACGTGGATATGACATGATTGGGATAGATCTATCAGAAGACATGCTCAATTGTGCTTTTGAAAAATCCATGGAATTAGGGTTATCACCATTATGGGTGCGCCAGGATATGAGAAGCTTTGAACTGTATGGCACGGTTGATGCTATCCTGTGTGCTACCGATAGCCTTAATTATATTACAAATAACGATGATTTAAGGAAAGTTTTTGGACTTGTTAGAAATTACTTAAATCCTGGTGGTGTATTCATTTTTGATATGAATACCCCTTATAAATTAGAAAATAAGCTTGGTAATAATATTTTCTATGAAATTCATGATCATATCGCATACATATGGCAGAATTTATATAATGCCGATACGCGCATATGTACTTTTGATTTGACATTTTTTATCAAACAACCTAATCAATTATACTCAAGGGTTGAAGAAGTACAATATCAAAGAGGTTGGACTATTGATGAAATAACCCAAGCTCTTGATGAATCTGGCTTAAAACTTATAAAAATTTTGGAAGCCTTAACACAGCACTCTCCTTCAGGTGAAACTCAGCGCTATGTCTATATAGCAAAGTTAGCAGATTAAAACTTTAGCGATGCAAAACAAGAGTTTTTTCACCTCTAAGCCAAGTTCTCTCTATTGGCCTGCTAAACATATTTTTTTATGCTTTTTCTAATTGGAACTGCAACTGTAGCAATGATTGAAAATAATATAAAGTCTTTAGCAAAATAAATAAACATGCCGGAAATTAGAGTCCAAATACCCGTTGGATTACCATTGTGAAAATTGTAGATTATGTACATATAAAATAATCCGATTATATAATGAATAAGGAGACCAGCATAAGATGCGGCAAAAGACTTTTTAAGTGAGAACTCCCCTTTTAATTCACTGATTATACCCATAACAAAAGTTGCAAGTATGAATCCTAATAAAAAACCAAATGTGGGTTGAAAAACATATTGAGGGCCAGAGGGAAGAGTAAAAACGGGAAAGCCCAGTAATCCCATCAATACATACAGACTAACCGAAATTGTGCCAAGCTTTGAGCCAAGAAGAAACCCCGCAAAGGCACAAAAAACACCCTGAAGTGTAAATGCCACCGGGAAAAAAGGATTTGGTATTCTTACAAATGCCCCAACTGCAATTAAAGCAGTAAAAAGAGCAACAAGAACCATATTCTTTATTCTATATTTTTGCATCATCATTACCCCCATATTTAACTAAAAAATGCACGGCATCTTTTTTTGTATCCAGTGGTGTCATGCTGATGATACAATAAGTAAAAGCTATTGTCAACCAAAGAATGAGATAGGTTAACAATAGCTTTTCTTGAATTAATTCCGTAAGTTTTAGAGAAAATCATAAAGTCAAAAAGTCATAAAATCATTTTTATTATTTCTGAAACCTTTTTATCAGTCTTATATCGTCACCAATAAGATACAGGATATCATACTCACCAAGTATACGAGACTCAACACGCTCTGAATATATCTTGTGCAGATCCTGTGGCTCAAGATTAGTAGAGAGTATAGTTTTACAAGGGGTTTTTACATTTCTTGAACTTCTATAGTTAAGAAGCGTTAACAATTCTGTATATTTAGCTGCACTTGGAGATTCAGTTCCAAGATCATCAATAATCAAAAGTTCAGCATTCAGTATATCCTGATATGCACTGTCCTGTACGCTATTGTCAAACTGGTACTTGCTTCTATAAATAATATCGAACATGGCAGGGGCCGGTAAATATAACACAGTATGCCCCTTCTTCAAGATTTCAATTGCAATGCATTTAGACAGAAATGTTTTGCCAACACCAGTAGGTCCTGTAAAATATAGATTTGGACAATCGGTATCCTCAAAATTATTTATGAAATTCAGGCATCTGTCTTTTACTCTTAAAGCTTGAGCTCTTGGTGATACCTTACCATCATTTCCATCTGAACCAGGGTAATAGTTTTCATTGAAAAACTCAAAACCCGTTTGCCCATCGCTATTTAAATTTGAGACATCATAAAACTTTTCAACTAATAGCTGACGGTAGCAATGACATGGAGTGGTAGTGGAGATACCTTCTTCATCAAGAATGAACCCAGTATCATTGCAATTTGAACAAGTGTACTCAACCTCAAGATAATCCTCAGGAAATTTGCTTGTCAGGAGTAGTGTCCGCTTTTTTTCTATAAGCTTACTTATTTCTTCTTTGAATTTATTTGCGCTTGTCTCCGCTAATTCCTGTTTTATAGCATCACGAGTATACGATATACCAAGAGAAGTTATTTGCTGATCTATTTGTTTAATCTCAGGGACTTTTTTGTAGACTTCTTCTTTTCTTAGGTCGCGCTCAAATAGTGCATTGTCCCTACGCTGCATAAACTCCCTTTTTAGTTCTTCCCAATTAGTGTTCATAAATCCTCCTGCACTCACCATATCTTTTAGATTGAACATACCCGCATAAAAAACTCCACTTGTCACTTAAATGTTGAATCCTTAATTCTCTCGTAAAAATCTTTATTGTATTTACGCTGTTTGAAGTTCGTATTTTGAGGTACTTTAGTAGCAGCAACTTCAGATTTTGGTTTAACCTCATTCTTTGATAAGTATGCCAGAACCTCTTCCTTTGTTTTGAGGCCTTCACGGTGCCAATCTGTCAGTATTTTGTTTATATATCTGAAATTGAGGTTTGATTTTCCAGTGGTTCTCTTTAGGGCTATTTCAATAATATCCATATCAAACCCATATTCATTTGCCCAAGTGTCAACAAATTCATCTTCATAAACTGTCAGACTTCTATGTAGCCTTAACGCCTTAGCTATCTTGTAACTGTATTCGCGAGTTCTTTGGAATACTTCCATGTATTTTTCCAGCTCAATATGAGATGTAATATTTCGCTTTGCCCAACTGGATGCGACACGGCTTATGTATTTTCTATTCATGGCATTTTTATTATAGCAATATTGAAAAAGAGAAATCATTACGTCTTCATCAAAGTGGTATTGATTAAATAAATTATCTATATATGTGTACCAGTCGCTGGGCATACTACCTTGAAAGAACATCTGATTCATTGATTGAATACATTGGTTCCTTCGCTGATTGTACTGGGTATTTGATATAGCTTCGGCGGGTGTGGATTCTTGCTTTATACTGTATAAACGTCCTAATTGTTTATTTTTTACATCAGTGAATGTAATACCAGTGTGGGTGCGTACTACAAGTTGCTCATTTTCAAGCAATACTAATGCAGCATTAAGTGAATCTCTTGACAGACCCAGCTTTTTTGCAAAGTCATCCATTGTAGCTTTCTTGTTATATTTACATAAAAATAGCCCATATATATAAACCTTTACACAGTCCGAGGGTAGTGTAGGCATAATATCACAAATGAATATATCGGGTACGAGTGTATCGGAAAATAGCATGTCCTTAGAAATTTGAAACTCCATTATTTATCTCCATTCAAAGTTAAATATTTTAAGTCAGTGTTGCATAAAAATCCAACCTAAGAGCTGAAATCCTAAATAAGGCGTCAAGGATTTGTTGTTGGTAAACACGATTATATTATATCATGGATTTGAAAAAATTCATGGTATGAATGTGTATAATTTTTTATAAATCTCATTTATGAGGTTATTATATCATGAATTAAAAAGCAAATGGTATGATCGCGCATGTGCTTTTTAGATAGCAAAAAAATTGCATACGCATAAGTTCGGTATAACTATAATAAACTCACTATAATAGTCTCAAGCAAGGTTATTAATGTATGGAAACAAATGAGAGAACATATGAAAAAGCATATGTGAGATTACACAAGATTTTTGGGTGATATGAGTAAGGTGCGTACCAGTGCTTTTGAAATTATTCAAAATGCTCAACCTTAATTTGGTCTTTTTTGCCGATAATATCACTGGAACGCACCGTAAGATTATTTACATTAGAAGAGTTGTTTAAAGCCTATAATTTTCAACTATTTTTTTTACCACAGTTTCATTTGCAAGCATATCCCAAATAGCAGGGTCCTCCATTCTAAGCCTCCAAAGAGCAACTCCGTTAATCCCCATATTCCAAGCCGTTTGAACTTTGGCACGTATACTATCTGCATTTTCAAACCATACTTGATGTTGCTGGCCTTGAGCACTTGTATATGCAAACCAAGGAGTTTGAAAATTTGCATCGAATTGAATGGTGCTCCCGTATTGATTGGCCAGTTGTATAGCTCTGTCATAAGAGGCGTATGAGCTAGTACCCGCATCCAGATTAAAATCAAAGCCAAACACTGAAACTGCAGCAGCGATTTTATACCATGGCATTTTAGTCTTTGTGTAGTTTAGAACCCTTCTCATCCATGGAATAGAAACAGGAGGACCGGGTGGACTTCCAGGCCAGCCAAATTCATTATAGAGCATTACGATAAACTCATCTACAGCACCGCCTATTACCTCATAATCAAATGGATCGGAGAATGGATTGAAAGGCTCATCACTTATTCGTGAAGGTACTGAGGCAGATAAGAAATATCCCCTTGATCTGAATGCTTCTGCAATATCCACATAAAGCTGCGCAAGGTTTTCACTGTCTTCAGTATAAGCATCTTCAATGTCTATATTAACGCCATCAAAATTATTAGCTTCAACTAATTGAACAAGGTTTTGTGCAAAAGCTCTGCGATTTTGTGGTGAGGAAACTAATTCTCGTACCAAGTCTTTCGCTAATGCCACACCGCCAGGTCGATACAGAAGATTGTGAACGACGGGTAGTACTTTAATATTGTTTCTATGTGCTATAGCAACAATAACTTGTATATCCTGATTGGTGAACTGAAAGAACCTGTCGATTTGTGTGGGGTTGTTCCTGCTTATTTGATAAAAGAAAGGAGCCACAGTAGACAGCTGGGATACATTTTCAACAAAGGATGCATATGAGCCCGGTAAACCGGGTCCTTCGGCAAGGGTATAAAATCCGATAATGGGCTGAATGGGTCTTGAGCTATCATAAGCAGCTAATATAACTATATTCCCTGAGATCCATCCTATTGCGCCATTATAGAGCCCCACCTGATACCATCCATTTCTGTAACCCGTAACGGGAAGCCGTGCGCCTTGTTGCATTATAGCAATGGAAGAGTAGTTTGCACCCGGACCTGAACGAATATTCGCCATGGATACATTCACTATTACCTCTGTATAAAAGGGTATTAGAATTCTCTGGCCAACGTAGATAAGATCGCTTTGTAAGTTATTAAGTTGCATAAGGCTTGGTATTGTTGTACTGAACAGCCTTGCCAGGTTATAAAGAGAATCACCGGGTTGAATGGTGTATTGAAACACTCTCCCAGGAACAGGA
Organism: Clostridiaceae bacterium; assembly: GCA_012519655.1. GTDB lineage: Bacteria > Bacillota > Clostridia > DSM-8532 > DSM-8532 > Thermoclostridium. Next base: position 18,058 of record JAAYPS010000082.1, read on the forward strand.
GGGATATAAAGCACTTGACCGATATTTAAGTTTGTAGTCCGAAGTTTGTTGGCTTGTTGAAGTATTTCAACAGTTGTTCCAAAACGCTGGGCAATTCTATATAGGCTATCCCCAGCTATAACAGTGTACCACATACGAACACCTTTTTTTATATAAATTCTTTAGTTTCATTATATGTAGGAACTTAGAAATAAGTGAAGATAGTATCTTTAAATACATGCTCAGTTGAAAGCTACAGATGGGGATTTTAGACAAACTAAACAGGTATCTTTAAATACATTACAGGTTGAAAGAAGTGTGGTGAGGAGTTTGGACTATTACATCAATATAGTGGTGAGGAGTTTGCTCTCTTACATCAATATATTAGAAGAATAGCTTCACAAATGGGTAAGTGGCTATAAAAAGGGGGGTGTTTAATGACGATAACTATATTGAGGTATATCTATTTTTGAAAATATCATACAATTACCATTGTTCGAAAATACAAAATGCATGTTTAAATATTTGTGGGGTGGATTATTTGAAATATTCTAAAAAGGTTTTATCTATTATTGTTACTGTTATTATTCTGATTGGAATGGTTGCGCCTTCGTTGCAGCCTTCTTTTGCAGCTTCAAATGACGTTTTTGATCCAAGTTTTACGTATAATACAGCTACCGGAAGATGGGATATTACGTGGACTCCCATTGATGGTGCTATAAGCTTTGTCGCAACATGGCATAATCCGGATGGGAGTGAAGGTAGGTTTCCATCAGAGTCAACAAGTGAAATAACAGATGGGAAGGTGAGTTTAACTTTTCGACCTGACCATATATATGATCTAACCTTTAGTTTTAAAGATCAGGATGAGAAAGATATTCTTTTTCGTAACAAATACAATGAACTGGTGGATAGTGAAACGATTTTTTTCCTTGCGGATATAACCTTTGAAGGGACTTCATTTAACGATAGGGGAGGGCTTTTAGATAATAAATATGTGACAGACAATGGTGATCCAGATAAACCCGCTACAAGAATAATCAGTGGACATGAACCTCAGATAACTCTTAAGTGGAAAGTGCCCACCATATATGACTCAGGTAAAATTATTTATATTACAGAAAAAAATGAAGATGTTTATGATAAGCTAAAAGCAGATAATACAGCAAATATCTCCTTTAGTTATTTCCACATAAGAATGAATGAAATAACTGACAGGCAGAGGTCGATAAACTTTAGAACAACATACAATGACTCAGGCGTAATAATTAAAGAAACAGGAAAGCAAGTTGTAGGATTTGATGCCGAAGGCGTTGTAGATGGAGAGAGTGGATTTGTTACCTGTACACTTAATCAGTCCGATGGTATAAAAGCAGGGACAGAGTATTCAAACATTGATATTCGTCTGTTTTTCTGGGATGAGAATGAAGAGCGGGAAGTCTATTTTTCAAAGCTTGTTTATGGTTATGGTAGTGGAAAAGGGTTTCCTATTGTTAACAAAGACATTGTTTTTCGAAATATTGATAATGTTAATTCTATTTTTACACCAATGCACTTTGAAGTTAGCAAAGTGGATGTTGATAAAATGGAAGTTAGAATAAAAAAGATAAAGAACAGCAACTACCCCAAATTGTATTATCAAGTTCAGGAAGCAGGTGCAGTTTCAGATTTTCTTGAAGGTCACTCAAATTTAAGCGGCGGAATAAAGATGCCCGATTCCAGTATTCCAGATAACATTGGATGGGGAAGTATTATTATTGAAGTACCCCTCAATGAAAATGGTGAACATCCTCAATACTATTATAGAGTGATTGTTACTGATGGTGATTCTAATACACCATTGGGTTCACTGGCCATAGATTTGAGTATATTGGATAATGATACTGGTACGCCGCCTGTCCCCAGAGAAATTAATGTACAGCCCATATATGGGGGAAAGCAGAAAATCACTGTGAATGGTACAGATGTTAAAGTTCCATTAACAAATATAAGGATTTATTTTGAAAAACCTCTTTTCTGGGATAATAGTGAAGACAGCGATTTGACCTTTCATGTTCTGCTAAATACATACTTGTCGGACAACGTGAGAGAGAGTGAGACTAAGGTAATAGGAGAGCCAGAAGTTACAGTAAGGCTACCAGTTACCGAAAGACGAGTGGCTACTTTTGGAAAGGATAATATCGAAGAGGATGAAAGGACTGGAATGCTTTATTTTGAACTCGACGGAGATAACTTATTCCACGATTTTCATTCAGGGCAATCATTGGATTTTGAAAATGATAAAGATTATCCAAACTTTCTAATTCCTAATACCAAATATTACTTAAGGATGTTTTCCACATGGGCGGATGACAATGATAAAATAAATTGGGCGGATGGGAATATGGATAAGTTAAGCCAGATGATATCATATATCTCTCCAGTCGTAAGTTTTACCACTTATCCTACCCAGGATATGCCAATTCCAGTTCCAAGCTTCAACCTTGATATAAGTCCAAAGGATGAGTTGGATCCTGAAACCGGAAAGCCTGTTTTCAGCGGTATTACTGTGGACTTTGCAAAAATACTAAAAAATGAAGACTGGAGAAATTATACTGAGGTATTGGACGGGCGCAAAATAGAATATAAGATATTTATTAGCCGGAATAACGAAGTAAATAGTTACCAGTTGGTTGATAGAGTTGTTACCACATACCCGGATGATAATCCTGATGCCGTTCTATCTACGCTTATAACAAACCTTCCTTCTGAAGATGGTGAAGCATTTAAACCAAATACCACCTATTATTTTAAAATGCAGGCCATACTATACGTGGATGATGAGGATAGTTTCCTAATAGGTGATGAAACACCAGCCAAATCTATTACAACACCGAAAACCGATTCGGGTAGTATGGATGATATAGAAAGGCTTCCTAGAACTCCAGTTGAGTTTTCCATTGCAACAGACTCAAATGGGGAGCTAGAGCTCACCGATGCAAAAGTTACTCTCTCATGGCTGCACGCAGAACAAGATGTTACATATGAGATGGTATGTACAACAAAAAAACTAGATGCTAATGCATCACTTGATGACTATATTAGAGATGAATATCATATTGGGGAAGAAAGAAATCCGGGATTTTTAACTGTATATAAGGATTATAAGACCAAAAGTGCTGATACAGAACTTAATATAGATGTACTTAATACAAAACTATATGATTTGGGATTTACATACAATGAAAATGGTAATAGGATTGCTCGTTTTCCTATTAATCTTCCATTTTTAAAGCCAAATCAACTTTATTATTTTAGTATTAGAGCAGTACGTGATAGGGGTACTGATGCTGCTACATATAGTAAATGGGTAAGCATACCTGTAACAACCAAAATGGTTGCTGCTCCAAAGTTCCTTGAAGCAGTTAACGATGTTCAACTGGGATTTAACATGACCTTGTCGGGAGGTATTGCGCAAGAGGATATAAGAGTAATGCTAAAAAAGGCGCATCAACCTGATGATTCATATGTTGAAATGTCCCGCGCAAAATATTCTGTTGTAAGAGATGGCAGGCGTTATTACTTCAGGTTATATGATCTAGAGCCCGATACGTGGTATGATATACAACCTTTTTACAGTAACAACGATAATATAGTTTGGTACGACAGCGATGATGAGGATTGGAGCAGTCGAGATCGAGAGCCCATCAGAATGAAAACAAGAAACACTCTGAACGAAATTGAAATTAGGTTCGAGGGAGAAAGTGTTTATGACTATTTCATCGAAGTAAGAACGGATTATTCCGAAGATTATATACAGTTGGTATATGATAGAAAACCAGAAGACAGTGATTATGGATATATCATGGAAGACGACAAAATAATAGAATTTTATCGTGAAAAGACACAGGCATATGTTGATGATACTCAAAGTGATAAATATATGTATTATGCTAAAATTTATCAGGCAAGGCAAAAAAGAAGTGATGGAAGGTACGTCAGAGATCGACTTTTATCAAACACACGCTATTATATAAAAATATGGGCAAGAAATGAAGCAGACTCAAGTCGCGTAGGACCTGTAACAGTACGTACTGACTTTAATCAAAAAGACTATGATGATGATTATAAGCGCGATGAAATAACCGACATGTTTGAGTCAAAGGCAGATAAGCTTACCAGGAAGCTTTACTTTACAGTTGACGAGTTGGACAAATACTCTAACAGGATACTATTAAAGGGTGCAATGATCTCTAACTATATGAAGGTTGCAGACCATTCGGGTATAACTATTGATATATCAAAGGAAAAACCCGATGCCATGAAGGATATAATAATTGTTCCAATGGAAATACTTGAAACACTGCAAACTACAACAAGCCGACTTACAATAAAGTTGTCGGGTTGTGAATTGACTTTAACAAAAGATAGCTTGAACCTTGAAGACCTCAAAAAGCCCATAGCTCAAACTGGTGTGAGGGAAACCATGTTAGAGATTACAGTTCAAAGAAAACAAGAGGGTTCAGTTCGTCCAAGCCCTGAGTTGACATATGGCTCGGATGTATATGACATTGAGTTTTCTTCACTGAGCATGAGAAGAACATATGCTCAAATGAACGAAATTATCTATGATATACTCAAAGAACCCGGTGTTTCGGGACCTTTTAAATACGGTATATTGGATAGTGAACTAAATAAGTTGCTTGAAAAGAGGAGTGTCTTGTCGTATCAAAGCTATACCGACATAGAAAATGTTATAGAGCTTGCCGTACAGAGAGTAGAAGAACAACTTTCCTTATATATAAAAGATATTCTTGACGGTGGGAGAGGCCTTTCAGCTTCTGTAATAAAAAGAAGTAAATTACCAGAGCTCAAGGGTGGTATTAGGCTAAAAATACTTCAAGATGGCAGCAGTGGACTTGCCGAGCCGTATGTATTGTTACATAACAGTAGAACATGGTCTAAACCCATGGCTGTTAAGGGATGGGCATTTCCATACATATTTTTTACAGCCAAGGTCCCTGGAGAATATACAGTTTTTAATGCACCCAGAATTATTTTGCCAGAAACTGATGGTTTTGTAGACCTTGAATTGAAACGTTTATCTGAGGAATATGATTTGCGCAAGATCTTTGGAACCACTCTTTACCCTGGTGATTATATTTCTGCAGATACCGCTGTAAATTTATTTGAAGCAATTACCAACACTCAATCTGAAGTAGCAGGGTTGTCTGCACCTGCAAAAATTCGTTATTTCAACCTTGATGAGTTTATCCCTCCTTCCTTGGTAAATCAAGTTTTAAACAGAGGACAGGCAAATTCTCTGGTTGTAGAAATCTATGCTTTTAAGACAGGTGTGCCTTCTGACATGATGAGGCCATCAACATTTATGCATATTACAAATGGTGATAAAATACCCGATGCGATTTATAATAGATTGATAATAGCATTGGACTTAGGAGTCACCGAGCTTGAAACAGATTATTCATATAAATATGAAAGTAAGGCAACGATTGAACAGACACTGCACTCAATAATCACAGTGTTAGAGCTCTTAGGTGAATGGTAGAACGTAACAGGTAAATGGGGGATTATAATGAGAAAAAGAATAATTTTGGCGCGTATTATAGTTTGGGTGATCATCTTGTCAATGGTTGCTGCTATTGCAATTCAAATTGTTTCTGCCCAACAAGCAATACCGTCTACACCTCCTCAGAATATAACTGTTTCTGATATCGGGTATGAAGATTCTGGTAGACAAAACTGGTTTGTGGAGTTTGTATGGGGAATGCCACACTATCCCGCCGAGGCAGTTGGAGAGAAATCACAAGTTTTTTATTTTAATAAAGTCGAACGAGGAACGGGTAGAGTTGTAGAGGATATACATCAGTTTACATTAGACCATAATACTGTGAGCTTTAATCCAACCAGATATGGAATCGAACTTGAACATGGCACCATTTATGAGTTCTATGGTAGATCCATCTATACATATGGTGAATTTGATGAGTATACATTTACATCAGGAAAATCAAATCGTGTAAAGTTTCTAACCGGACTGGAACTTAATGCAGAACAAATACCAGGAACCAACGATATTAAAATAGTATGGGATGATGTATGGGACACAGATGGAAGAATAGATTATAGAATACTGATTTCAGACACATCTGGCTTCACTCAACCTCCATTAATTCCGGATATCATTGGAAGAGATATTGGAACGGAAAATAGCAAAGTTACAGTTTCGGGTGGAAGACTTGAATACATTTATACCGACGCTCTTCCAGGCAGAGAATATTCAATAACAATAATACCTCTTGTTAACTCAGATGTTGCAGTAACACCCGAAAAAGACCTACCAGTAGTACGTGTTAAAACAGAGATCCTTTTACGCGCAAAATATCTGGGCGAATCTATTGATAAAGATGAAGTAAAATGGCTTAGATGGATGCTTTTTTGGGATCCAATTGTAAAAGGTCCAATTGGAAGCACGATATTTACCAGAGTTGTATATAAATTATATCGCTATGACGCATTGGGTAATGAAACATTTTTTGCAGTGATTGAAGATAATGATCGTATTGAAATTAAAATAAAGAGTGAAGATGTTGAAAAATATAAATACAAGATAGAAGCTGATGCATACAGAGCTGATGGATCCTATGTCCCATTTTATTCTACTACGCAGCTGTCATTAAAGACACAAATACCTGAATATCCTGCAAGCCCTGAATTTGTGGATGCTTTTCAAAATGCCCATCCTACACCATTAGTCTTTGAGGATATGTTGACCGATAGCAGTGCAACCTTGCTTTGGCTTGCACCTATCACTGGTGAAGGAATCATTGATACAGAAGTCTATTATGACCTATATTTATGTGACAATGTTAATGACGTTGATTTAGAGAACCCGCCGCCATTAACAAAGAAAATCGGCTCCAATCTCAGAATGGGGGCAAATAATGAAGTAAGAGATATGAATACCCAAAAGGTCATTGGCTATCGTTATGAAGTAAACTGGTTAGAACCCAATACAGTATACTATGTGGTAATGATTGCAAAAAAGAATTTCCTTACAGAAAGTGAAGATGGCGACTTTATGCAATCCATACCATATTTGTCAAAGCCCAGCGTCAGAACCATTATTACTAAACCCGATACAGAATCCGACAAACCTCTGGCCCCGCCTTCTCCGCCCTTTAGGTTAAGATATGGGGATGCAATAGAGCACAATAAAATCTTATTACAATTGGAAAAGTCATGGACAGAAATGTTTAATAAAGAATTTGGTAAATGGATGTATGTTATTCGCGAAGACGATGCAGAGGCAAAAATACCTGAAGGATATTATAATCGGAATAATTCATATACTCATGATGAATATATAGAAAATATTAATCTTCCTGACTCTTCACCTGAAAAGAAACCAGTTAGGAAGGTAAACTATGAACCTGGCTGGCAAGTGATGGTACACGTTGTGGAATATGATAGAGCTCTTAATAATGTCAGTCGTCTTGCTGGCAGGAATTATATTGCTTATAATGACTTAAAAGAAAACTATGTTTTGTCATTACAGGAGCAGTATCCACCAGTTACAGTACCGGATATTGATGAAAGAGAACACAGTGTTTTCTATTTTCAAGCCGATAATCTTAAATCCAATACAACCTATCTTGTATGGACTACGATATATAATCCAAAAGGGGATATAGAATCCGATCCCTCAGATCCAATAATTGTTACAACGCTTCCCGATTATCCACCTGTAGTGGAATATCCAACAGTTCCAACCGATTTAAAAGGTATAGCTGCAGACACATATGTGGATCTATTTTGGACTGCTCGACCGAACTATCGTTATAATATCAGATATGGAACCGTTGATAGTGTGGAAAATGCGCAAAATACAGTGTCAATATCCTATGAACAACTCAGACTTCAGCCCTATATCAGAATAGAGCCACTTGAAGCAGACACAGTATATTACTTCTGGATACAGGCTATATCGCCAACTGAAACAGGGGGAGTACTCTCGGAGTGGAGTAATTCCTTAATAGTTAAGACCGAGCGTTATAATCCTCCACCAAGGCCAAGGGGATTTGGCATAAAAAGGGCATCGGATGCAATAACTGAAAACAGTATATTCTATGAATGGATTAGAGATGAAAGTGTATCATATATTCTTGAAATATCTGAAAAAGCTGACTTTTCAGATTCTACCGAATATAGTGTGAATGGTTCTGAATTCAATGTTACCGGTCTTAGATCCAATGTCCGTTATTATGCGCGGCTGTTTTCGTATAGCAATCAAACCAACCTTAGATCTGAGCCCAGTCCAGTTGTCTCAGTAGTAACCAGAAAAGGTAGAAGTGAGTATGACGCAGATGTTCCAATAAAGGATATACCCATCGGTGAAATGGTGGAGATAGATGGTGTGGCAGTGGATGGAGTATGGACATCAAAGATCACAGGTATGAACGCGCATAGGTTTGCAGAAAAAATCCGTATGCCTGAAAGTCAGACCTATTCAATAGATCTGACAAATCCTCCTCCAAACACGAAAGTAATACGTATTGAATTAGATGATGTAGTTATTGAAACGTTATCCGGAGTTTTAGAGAGCCTTGTTATACGCACACCTGATTTAGATGTGACTATTCTCCCAGGGAGTTTCTTACAGGAGACATATTCTAATATAAAGCATGGTTTGAAAAAAGTTCAAGTAAGGCTGGATATTAGAACTCCTGTTTATGAATTAAAATTAGAAAAAAAAAGGCAGGCAATAAAGCCTATTAGTGAAATTTATGTAGCAGTAGGACAAGATGAGAGTTTTTACCCCATTGGAAATTTTGCGCTTCCTTTGAGGTTATCCATACCAATTGACAATGAGGAAATGAAAAAAGCCTATGTTCGTTTTTATGATTTTAACGTTGGAAACTGGTCGGATATTGACTATAATTATGAATCTGAAGAACAGAAGGTTTCAGTTTTCCCTAAGAAAAGTGGTGCTGTTGCCATAACTGAAATAAATAAAGTTCAAAGTATAAGTGATAATAGAATTAATTCAGCAACGCGAAGCCTGATGACCAAGTATGAAATGCCCTCTTTGCTGGGGAAAAATCTTGATTATTCAAAGGAATTGACCATTAATGAAGGTATGAAATGTTTGTTTGATATTATACCTTATGAATATGGGAATGAAAATGTGTATGAAAAAGCTGTACGTGCTGGTTTCTTGCTTTCGCAATTCAGCAAAGCTGGCACAGAGCCACTAAGAACCGACGCGGCTATTTATGCTGCAGTTAAGGTTTTAAGTAGTAAAACTCGGACTGATGTAAAGGGCTATGCAAGTTTACAAGATTTTGAAAATTTAATTACAGATGTTCGGGAACCATATAAAGATGCAGTGGCATTTACAATGGCAAACGGAATAATAAGCTATGAGAATGAAGCGGAATTTAGTAGTGCAATTACTCTGGAGGAATTTTTGGTAATATTGGAAAGAATCCTTATTTATGCTGGCGAGATATGATTAAGATCCTAAAATGCCCTAAAAAATTAAAGGTGCAATTCTGGGTATTTGTAGTATAATGATTATTGATTAATTTATTATTAAAAAGTTTAGAAACAAACCACTTTGAAAAATCTACCAAATTTTCCTTTTGGAAATTTAGGTTTAAAATGTGATTAATTTGTCAATTATTATAAAGGAGAAAACGGTAGAAACCGCCTTAATAAAGCAGTTGAAATTGCGCATAATAAGTATAGACATTTTTAATTCACAACTTCAATTGGAAATATTCTTTACATAAGATTAAATAAGGAGAGAAACTGATAATGAGTATATTTGTTGTCGAAGGCGGTATTCCTCTTAATGGAACAGTTCGTATAAGTGGTGCAAAAAACGCCATACTTCCAGCATTAGCTGCTTGTTTATTGACGGAAGGGAAGAGTGTATTAAAAGATGTTCCAAACCTAGAGGATGTACATACTATGTGTAGTCTTATTAGATCCTTAGGCGCAAAAGTTAATTTTGATACTGAAAAAAGAGAAATTACTGTTGAAACGGGATTACTTGTTGAACATACTGCTCCATATGAGTTAGTTAATACCATGAGAGCTTCATTTCTTGTAATGGGTCCTTTGTTAGCCAAAAGAGGAAAAGCAAAAGTTTCACTTCCTGGAGGATGTGCTATTGGAAGCAGACCTGTGGATCTCCACTTGAAAGGTTTCTCAGCTTTGGGCGCCACCATCAATACAGGGCACGGTTATGTTGAAGCACAGACTAGAGAACGCTTAAAAGGAGCACGAATTTACCTTGATTTTCCTAGTGTTGGAGCAACTGAAAATATTTTAATGGCATCTGTTCTTGCAAAAGGTCAAACGGTTATTGAAAATGCTGCAACTGAGCCCGAAATCGTAGATCTTGCAACTATGCTGGTTTCGATGGGAGCTCATGTAACAGGAGCTGGAACGGATACCATACGTATAGTGGGGACTGATAAACTTAAGCCCACAGAACATACAGTTATACCCGATAGGATTGAAGCGGGTACATTTATGCTAGCAGCAGCGTTGACAGGTGGCGACGTAGTTATTGAAAACACTATGGTGGATCATTTAAAACCTGTTATTGCAAAACTAAGAGAATCAGGTGTTCTAATAGACGAGGAATTTAACAAAATACATGTGACGGCGTCACAAAGCTTGAAAGCTGTTGATATTAAAACTCATCCATACCCGGGTTTTCCAACAGATATGCAAGCTCAGATGATGGCTTATCTATGCCAAACAGAAGGAACCAGTATGGTGGTAGAAACCATTTTCGAAAATAGATTTATGCATGTGAGTGAATTGAAACGAATGGGAGCCAGAATAAAAATAGATGGCAGAACTGCAATAATTGAAGGCGGAGTTCCATATATGGGAGCCCAAGTTAAAGCAACTGATCTAAGGGCAGGTGCATCTTTAATTTTAGCAGGTCTGTGTGCAGAGGGCTTAACCGAGATTAGCGATATATATCATATTGATCGCGGTTATGAGGCAATGGAGGTTAAACTAAAAGATTTAGGAGCACAAATAAAGAGAGTACCATTGTAACTAAAAGTCCAACCTTCTTTTCTCATACTATCACGAAGGTTCGCATTAAGAGAATACCTTTGTAAACTAAAGTCAATTATTAGTCAGCCAGATAACAGCTTAACAAGTTCGCATCAGGTATAATTGCAAACTAAAAGTAATTATTAGTTTAATTCGTCAAGAGTGAGTTTAAAGCCTGGTATAAAATGCTGAAAGAAGTAGTCTACCTCCGGCATTTTCATATCATTTATCTTTCTAAGAGTTGCCACGGCAGCTTTTTTAAATTCTTCATTTCCAGCCTTTTCTTCTTCAAGGCATTTAACATATGCACAAATTCGATCTGCAGCTTTAACAAGCAATCCCTCATATGAAGATTCGTCATAAAAAAGCAAATTACGATACTCAGGCACCAAATTTGGGGGAAGCATTGATAGTAGCTTCTCTTTCGAAGTTTCCTCCAACTCCTTGTAGGCTTTTTCTATATCGGGATTATAATATTTTATTGGGGTTGGCATGTCCCCAGTAATTGTTTCGTTAGAATCGTGATATATTGCTAAAACTGCTACACGTTCAGCATTTATATTATTACCGAAGCAAGTATTGCTAATAACAGCAAGACTATGAGCAATCATTGCCACTTGAAGACTATGCTCTTGGATATTTTCGGTATGGGTGTTCCTCATAAGGCTCCACCTTGTAATATGTTTCATTCTGGACAAAAACGCAAAAAAGTTATATGTTTTTTTCAAAGGATTGTCCCCCTCTAAATGTGTAAAACTATGGTCTAATTATAACATAAAACAGGCAAGCTGGTGTGCAAGTAGCCAAAAATATATGAAGTATTGGCCCATAGTTCAATCGGATTTCATAGTCCTACCATGGTCGGGTGGGGGTTGTCCACCTAAATCCTAAAAGCAAGCGAATTGACTATAAAATGATGATTTTCACTATAGTTGGTGTTATAATAAACTAAATTCGTATATTGAAGCTGATACTTTATAAAATACATAATACTTAAAAGGGTGATATATTTAATGGATATTCTATTGCCTAAATTAGCAAGTTTGGGTATTTACAAAACTATTTTAGAGGATGGGGCAGTTAGTAGAGTTGTAACATTATTAGAGCTATTACATGATGAGACGACAGATGTGGTAACAAAGATTAAGACTTACAGTGAAATATATTCTTTTATTTTAGAAAACAACTGTAGATGTCTATATGAGTATGTTGAGAACCTTACATTTCAAGATGAAAACGCTTTTACTCTTTTATGTGAAAAGCAAGAGATAAAAGTAGATAATCCTTTGATAAAACAAGCTGCAGCAGAGTTGGATATATTGCAAAATCTTTCAACAATAAATTGTATGCAAATAAAGAAAAGGATGAGCCAGGGACAAAGCTCAGAGATAAGCCAAATAATTGATAATCTTCCTAACTGGAACTGTTATGAGGAAAAAGAGGCTATGCAATGGGGAAAGAAAATAGAGGAAAGAACTAAATGGCATAGAGATAACGGTGCTGGACTTTTCGCCAAACATGCTTTCTTTTCTTACGATGGCGAGTGTAGAACATTGCAGCCAGTTACAAATCCTGATCCGATTATGCTGGATAAGCTTTATCTTGTGGATAGCCAAAAGGATATGGCAATAAAGAATACGAAGATTTTCCTATCAGGTAGAGCAGCAAATAATATTCTGTTTTATGGTGATCGTGGAACGGGTAAGTCTTCGATGGTTAAAGCAATTGCAAATGAATTTTATCACCAAGGATTACGCTTGGTGGAAGTCCCGAAGAAATACCTGGAGCAAATGCCTGTAATTATTTCGTTACTTTCAGATAGAGGCTTAAAATTTGTTTTGTTTATAGATGATCTGGCGTTTGAGAACAATGAAGAAGAATATACAGCACTAAAAGCCGTGTTAGAAGGTGGTATTGAACACAGGCCACGAAACATACTTATTTACGCAACATCAAATAGACGCCATATTATAAAGGAGACTTTTTCTGATAGGAAAGGCTTGATTTCGGACAACCCTGATGATGAAGTGAGAGCTAGGGACGCCATGCAGGAAAAACTATCATTGTCAGATAGGTTTGGAATTACAATAGTGTTTTCGTCACCTATAAAGAAGGAATATTTGCAAATTGTACACAAAATGGCGCAAGAAGAAGGTATTGATATTGAGCCTGCATTATTAGAGCAAAAAGCAATGCAATGGGAGATGGCATATAATGGCATGTCACCGAGAACGGCAAGGCAATTTATTAATTGGCTAAAAGGGGAACTTTCTATTAACAATAATCTGTTCTAAGCAAGAGTTTAAGACTCCACAAAAACCTTTAATGTATATATTCTTATGAAATAATTTTTTGTTAACACTAGTTGATTTGGTGGTAAAAATAAAA
>JAAYPS010000083.1 GCA_012519655.1 Clostridiaceae bacterium
GGTGTGGATTTAAGGTCTCTTTTAGCGCTTCCTGTAGTAGAAAAAATAGGGCGTTCAAAGTATATTATTGAAGATAAGGTAGATATTGAATTTACTAAAATAGAAAAAGAATTATCAGAGCAAATTGATGCACTTATAGCAAAGGAAGGTGAATAATAATGTTAAAGGAATACCGTTCCATTTCAGAAGTCGCCGGACCTTTAATGCTGGTGCAAGATGTTGAGGGAGTCACTTATAATGAGCTGGGTGAAATAGAATTAAAAAATGGGGAAATTCGCCGCTGCAAAGTACTTGAAGTTGATGGTTCAAATGCATTAGTACAATTATTTGAAAGTGCAGTAGGTATTAACTTGTCAAATAGCAAAGTGCGCTTTTTGGGTCGCGGGCTTGAGCTACCAGTGTCTATGGATATGCTGGGACGTGTTTTTGATGGCCTTGGAAAACCAATCGATGGAGGCCCAGAGATAATACCTGATAAGAGGCTTGACATTAATGGACTGCCCATGAACCCTGCAGCAAGGGATTATCCATCAGAGTTTATTCAAACTGGTATTTCAGCAATAGATGGTTTAAATACACTAGTACGTGGTCAAAAACTACCGATATTTTCGGGTTCAGGCCTTCCTCATGCTCAGTTAGCGGCACAAATAGCCCGTCAAGCAAAGGTGCTGGGAACGGATAGTAAATTCGCTGTTGTATTTGCTGCAGTTGGAATTACCTTTGAAGAAGCTGATTTCTTTGTAAATGATTTTAAACGTACCGGAGCTATAGACAGAGCTGTTCTATTTATGAACCTTGCTAATGACCCGGCTGTTGAGCGTATCGGAACTCCAAGAATGGCATTGACAGCAGCAGAATATCTTGCTTTTGAAAAAGATATGCATGTTCTTGTAATAATCACCGATATAACAAACTATGCAGATGCCCTACGTGAAGTATCTGCTGCACGTAAGGAAGTACCTGGTAGACGTGGCTATCCTGGATATCTGTACACCGACCTTGCATCATTATATGAACGTGCAGGGAGAATGAAAGAGCATAATGGAAGTATTACGCTAATACCCATACTGACAATGCCTGAGGATGATAAAACTCATCCAATACCCGACCTTACTGGATATATTACAGAAGGCCAGATCATTCTTAACCGCGAGCTGTACAAAAAGGGTGTTACACCTCCAATTGATGTACTTCCATCACTGTCGAGGCTTAAGGATAAAGGTATAGGAAAAGGCAAGACACGAGAGGATCATGCAAACACGATGAATCAGCTATTTGCAGCCTATGCACGTGGTAAAGAGGCAAAAGAGTTGGCTGTTATTTTAGGTGATGCAGCATTAAGTGACAATGACAAGCTCTATGCTAAGTTTTCCGATAGGTTTGAAGCAGAATACGTTTCACAAGGCTTTGAGACAAATAGGGATATAGAAACTACACTGGAATTGGGATGGGAACTGCTATCAATATTGCCAGTTGGAGAACTAAAACGTATCAGTCAGGAATATATAGATAAATATTTGCCGCAAAAAGAGGATGACAACAAATAA
>JAAYPS010000084.1 GCA_012519655.1 Clostridiaceae bacterium
TCTGAACCGTTTTCAATATGCTTATTGTTATACCTAAAAAATATTAGCAAGAAAATTTCTTCATTCTTTCATCTCCAATCATTAAATTTACTTTTATATTAATATATGACGAGCATTTTTTCAATAAGTATTATCTATAGTTCTGTCAAGTAAACGTTTGCAATTTTTTCGATATAATTCTATTGTAATACAGTTTGTTCAAAAGTTTTGAAATAGACTGGTGTTTAACCACTCAAGAATCCCCTTCCTTTATGTATGGGAGTGTCAGTCTTCTATCTCATAGCTAGAAAATCCACTTTCTGTTTCTACATTATACAATCCGTAAAACGGCAAATACTCATCCTCCAGATCGCTTAGATGCATGTAGCCTACCCAACTTCTGAAGCCTTCAGGTAATTCCTTTATTGGAGCTTGTGGTGTAAAGATATATATTTCTTTTGCATCACTTAATCCATATGGTTCAGAATAGATATATTTTATTCCATCAATTATCTCTTCAGTTCCCACTTCTTTCTCAAGTTTGATAGATTCAATTGACATGGAATAAGTATAATCATTTACTTTGTTTGGTGTTGTGAATTTGCCTTCAAACGTGGATGAATAAGCCATTCCGATTGGATAGCCTTCATCAATATCTCCCATGTTGGAATCTAAAAAGTATCCTTTGAAAGTTCCATCTTCATTAATATTTAATGCAGTTTGCCAAGCACCTGCTCCACTGGAAAATACAAAATGATACTTTGATAATTCAGAAAATTCAAGAGTATTATCTCCCCCTCTATTCTGCGTTATGTTTGGAATAACTTCTGCACCGGTTGGTTCTACTAGCGTATTTGCATATTTATTATCATTATCTACGGTTTTGCTATCTATTACTTGACTATTTTCTACATTAAAATCATTTGATGTTTTTTGCTCATTCTGACAACCCACAAATAATACCAAGGAAATACTCAATACTAGCAATAATAACACCATACTATTATGTGTATAAATTTCTGACTTCTTTGTATTCAATTTAATATAATTTTTCTTCATACTTTTGCCTTCTTTCAGTTCAATTATATCATCTATAACGAAAATCCATACCCCTTTTGTAAAATACGATATTGTTATTTAATTTGCATCAAAATTCAGCTTCGTAATAGTACGAATGTTCAGTTATTTTTTCTGTATAGCACCAATTATCTCCATTATATAAATATGGTATTATGGAGGTGAAAGGTAGGTGTTTGAAATGCTAGTTGTAAATGCTACTGATGTCAGAAAGAATTTCGGAAGATACATCGATGAAATTGTCAGGAGTAAGCCAATATTTATAAAGCGTTCCAGAGATTATTTTATGGGCATTAGTATGGATATGACGAAAGAGTTGGTTAAGGATGTTTTTTTCACAGCAGACAAGTATGTAGAAGATGACGGTTCAGTTACTTTATCACTATGCGATTTTGATATAGTTGCAAACAGCAAAGATGAATCATCTGCATTAGATTCTCTGATTAAAGAGTTAAGAGAATACGCATTGGAGTTTTACGAAGATATGGATTTCTGGGGTAGTGATATGAATAGAAAGAAGCAGTTTAAAAGAATTTTAAAAGTTCTCCTGACCGATGATGTCAAAGAAATGAAAGAGAATATTGTATGCAAAGCTGGAAGGAGTTAAAAAGGCTTTTTAGTGGGTCATACTTACTCACCTATCATTTTCAACAGTTCATCTATATCTTTCTTAATTAACGAAGACATGCTATCCATATAATTTAATACATTAA
This sequence comes from Clostridiaceae bacterium, assembly GCA_012519655.1. Lineage (GTDB taxonomy): Bacteria > Bacillota > Clostridia > DSM-8532 > DSM-8532 > Thermoclostridium. The sequence continues at coordinate 1,770 of JAAYPS010000084.1, forward strand.
CTGTTTCTAACTCCGCCTTAATTGTCTCGCACAACTCTGACCTGTATAAAACAACTTCATGTAAAACTGCAAGACACTGCCTAACTACTATTGGTTTATCATCGTGCAATAGGGCAAACATACTTGGAAGTTTTTTTTGTAGTTTCCCGCTTTCATCCCATCTCGCCTGAGCACAACATAAGGTAAATCCACGTATTCTTACGTATGAACTCTTTGCATTCATCAATCCTGCAAAATCATCAAAATATGAATAATATTCTTCTGATGTAGTCGATTTTGCTCCAATATCCTTTAACAGTGCATACGCCTTCTTATTATCTTTATCTTGCAATATTTTCATTATATCACGCATCAAATATCCTCCGTCTCTTTGTTATTCAATCCACTCACTCAATTTTTAGTTTGTCGCATGCTGGACATACGCTACCTTTTCTCTCTTTTGTTTTACACCCCGTGATGCTCTCAACATGGCTCGAGTTGTTTGAATTAATGTCACCATCCCAATACATTCATTTTGTTCGCAAGTTAGCGGATATAAAATAATGTTTGCTGTTCTGCTTTTTCCCAGAAAAATAGCAGTCGTCTGTATGTCGAATTCTCTCAATATTATAATTTGCAAACAAATTTATGATGTCATGAAGTGTTACATAAAAGTGAGGAATGCCTTTTTCCGGACCATCATCAGTTTTAATAACTGTGTTTTCATCTAACTTGGGATAGCCGGCATCCTTAAATGACCATGTTTCTTTTGAACATAATGTTAGATAAATTTCGCCACCTATTTTTAATACCCTTGACATTTCATTAATTATCTTTTTTATTCCTATTGAATCAGTATGCGAAATAACATGGTATGCAAAGACTGCATCAAATGAATTATCATCATAAGGGAGTTTCAACATATCAGCGTTTATGATATCGATAGATAAGTTTTCTTTATCTGCCCAAGATCGTAAGTGTTCAGTAGCTTCTACCGACAAATCAAAAGCATTGACCTTAAAGCCTTGCTTTGCAAAGTATATCGAGTGTCTGCCCAGTCCACAACCAAAATCTAATACCTTCTTAATATTTTTATCTTTCCATTTCTGTGAGATAAAATAGCTTTCCTCACTTGGTTGTAACCAAAGAGGGCATAATTCTTTATTCCAATCCCACGCTTTTGATACTGTCATACACAATACCTCCTACCCCAGATAAAATAGTTATGCCTCAGATTAAAAATCTATCGGACTATTTATGTAAAAACATTGTATCGTTTTATTAATGCCCTAATAATGACCTTTAACAAACAACAACTAAACTCTGCAAGTACTGATCACTCTTGTAATAAATGCTTCTTCACTTTTTCTCATCTTCGCTTTAAAATCACTATAGTCAATGCTCTCATTAGGGTTCTTCATACCGTACA
>JAAYPS010000085.1 GCA_012519655.1 Clostridiaceae bacterium
CGTGATTTTTATCATATACTAATGAAGGTCTTAGGATCATATATTCAAGACCACTGTTTTTAACCTCTTGTTCAGCAGCAAGTTTTGAGGTTGCATAGCAGCCTTTGGTTTTTAAATCTACATTTATAGTACTGTAGAAAAGAAAGTTCTTTATATCGTTGTCCTTGCAAAACTTGATTGCATTTTTTGTACCTTGAAGGTTTATTCTCTCACAAAGCTTCTTGGATTCATTTTTAAAATAACCTGCAAGGTGTATGAATATATCCACACTTTGGTATTGTTCCAATTGGGGCAGAGTATCCAAGTCCCCGATTACCGGAATTACCTTTGGTAGAAATGCTATCTGCTCTTTGTGCCTGTAGAGAGCAAAAATTTTATCTATTGATTCATCCTCTGACAGTGCCTCAATCAAATGACTGCCAACAAAGCCCGATGCACCTGTAATAAATATGTTCATAATTTACCTCCATGGCTAAAAGTGCATTTTGCTAGTTGCAAAAGCATTTAAAAGAAGTTTCCATATTTTATAAGCTGGCGAATGATACTAGGCGCATTCCATAATACCGCCCACTTGTTACGTAATATCACACCAATTTCCCTGGCATCATTATAAAAACATGGTGTTGTGCTGTTGCACTCTTCAAGCTTATCACTGAAGACTTTTCTGTCTTTCCTGAAAGTATCCAAGCTAAATGTATGATCGGTAAACTCTATACATGGGCTCTTAATACCAGTTTCGGTCATTAGAAATGAGTACTTAGCTGCATCGCACATTGGCATCTTTTCGCCCTTAATATACCGAATATGTTCTTGATACACAAGATATGCCAGGTAGTTATTCTTCTTTGCTTTTGCAGACATGTACAGGAATATTTCAGCAACGTCCTTCCACTTGTACATAAGCTCGTCATTTTTCTTGCCTGCAACGCCTTTTACAAATATATATGGGCGAATGGCATACATAAAGTTATGCTCGGTTGCGTACTGCTCAATAGCTTTAATATCGGTAAACTTTGATAGTCCTGTGACAGTGGTTGTAATTGACCAGTTGCCCTTTCTTTCCATCTTGTAAATTTTCTCGATATTGTCCAGTACTTTCTGTAAACTGTCAACACCCCTTAGCTTTGCAAATAGCTCCGGGTTCATAGAATCGATACTTATGGCAAGGTTACAGCGTCTTTTTGCAATCTCTGAGGCAATCTCTGGTGTGAGCAAAATACCATTTGTAATTATGGTGGGCTTTATATGGTGCTTTAAAAACAGATCCACCACCTGAATTATATCTTTACGGATGAGTGGTTCACCACCTTGGATAAAGACATAACCAACTCCGAATTTGCTAAGCTTTTTAATCTCTTCTTCAAGCTCTTCTATGTCCATATCGCAGCTTTGGGTCTTCCAGATATTGCACATCAGGCATCTTTGATTGCAAAGCTTTGTAACATCATATATGACCAAAATAGGTCTTTTTAATAAAACATTTAATATTGTACGTATCATCATTTCTCCTTATAATCCTGCCTCATGGTTCAATTTTATTTTTTCGAGCAACTTTATTGTTTCTTGTATGTTTCTTGTTTCTTTATGGTTATTGTTTCTTAAATGATTCTTTATTTTTTGATTATTCTCATTATACCATTTTTTATGAGAATACATGGTTATTATAATGATAGGAATATCATAATCCATGTAATGCCAAACAGAAGGATTGTAACAAGCATGGGCTTATCTGAAAGAATAAGGTCCTCTGGGAGTCTTCCTTCGTCATCTTCAAAAATAAGCTGCATGTAGCGCAAAAGACCAAACACGACGAAAAGTATTGTAATCATAGGTGTTTGTATTTCGTACTCTAAAATAGTGTATAGCGAGTATGCTATGGTTGTACATGTTATGCTTGTCTGTATAAGGGCTTTTAAAAACTCATCGGTATATACCGACAATACTTTTCTATGCCCTTTGGAGTTTTCCTGTAGGCTTGCCTTTTCGGATTTTCTTTTCCCTGCTGCAAGGCACAGCGAAATGAAAAATGCACACGCAAGCACCCAGGATGAAATGTAAACATCAATTGCAGCTGCACCAGTTATGACTCTGATAACAAAGCCTAATGATATAATCATTATATCCACTATTGCCACTTTTTTAAGGTACAGACTGTAGAAAACATTAAGTAGAATGTATGCCACAATGCATAGAACAACATTGCTGTTTAGTAAAAATGCCAATATTATAGCTAATATAAAAAGCACCACCATGAGAAGCGCTGCAGTCCCCTTTGAGACATCTCCTGCTGCAAGAGGCCTGAGACGTTTTGTTTCGTGGAGCTTGTCATTTTCAATATCAATTATGTCGTTTAAAATATATACCGATGATGATGCTAATACAAAGCAAAATAAAGCAGCAAGTGCCTTTACTACACTCATCGGATCGGTAAATGTTTTTGAGAATATCAGCGGTACTAGTACAAATATATTTTTCACCCATTGTTTTGGGCGTATGAGTTTGAGCATGTTCTTAAGCATTTTCTCTCCTCAACACAGAACACAGAGAACACAGAGGGACGGTTCTTTTGTGTTATTTAACACAGAGGGACGGTTCTTTTGTGTTGTTTTTCATTTTAGTAAGTTCAAGGCTTTATTTTTACATACTTCAGCTTCCAAAGCTACTTCAACAAGTAAATGGAACAATAATTGTTCTGAGCTACCTTTTCCATATCATAAACTTCGTCAAATGCTGCAACATCCATAAAGCTTTCTGAATCCAAAGGTCCTGACCACACAAGGTATATTTTCTCAAAATCAGCTACCCTTTCACTATATTTGTCGTATGTGTAAAGGGATATGCCTTCGCTTTTAGGTGGATAATAGCATTTTATGTCGGTGTGTGCTGCTATAATGGATGCATCATTACTGATTATCAATGTTCCTTCTGATTGTGCCACTGTTTCGCGCGTAAGAGATAGAACTGGTGAATTTTTAACGTAAGCCGACTGTTTGGTACCAAGCAGTGCATCTTTTCGAGTTATACCTTCGCTTTGTAGCCACAATAATGGGTTTACAGCCATTGTCAGTGCAACCACTATGAATCCTGCAGCAATACCACCTTTTATTTTATCCTCTTTTATATTTCTTAACAACAGATCCCAGGCAAATATAACGGTAAAAACTAAAAATGGATAAACAGGCGACCAAAGTCTGGTATTTATGGGATCCATGGCAGTGTTTGTTGCAGATATCAACAACGCAGCTGAGTATGTTGCTATAATAAGGAAGTTGGTTAAAAGATTGGGTGCTAAGTCGCTGGTCTTTTTCCTTTTAGTTCTCTTTAGAGGTATGGCTAAAACCACAAGGAAAAGCAAAAAAGCTAAAGCTATATATGTAAACACGGGAGTTAAAAATGAAAACCATTCATTTAATACCGATAGTGTAAGCTCAATATTATCGCTAATTGTGTATGTCCCGGGCTGTCTGCCTCCTGTTAACGTGCCGGATATAACTAAGTTCCTTATAACCCAAAGCGCCATAGGAAAACATGAAAAAACACCGTATGAGAATGTTCTTTTAAATTTTTCTATGGCTGGTTTTTCAAAAATAAACAGGGTAATGCAAAGGGATGCAATAATCACAATACCAATATACCGTGTAAGCCAGCAAAGACCGGAAATTATTGCACAAGAGATCAGCCAGGATATGCTCTTCTTCTTTATGTACATGAGCATTAATACCATAGAAAGTACGGATAAGAAAATAAAAAGCATCTCTGACCAGCCATAACCTGAGATATGGATCAGCGGAACTGACATAACCAGCAAAATAAGGGCGGGTATAGCAAGTAGCTTTACCTTTAAGGTTTCAAAAAGATATAGGGATGATGCATATACAAGGTATGCAAAAAGAACTGCATTCAGCCATCCAATACCTTGTGCAATTGTAACCCCTGTCAGTTCTAATATTGACAGAATTATTATATAAAAAGGAGGCCATTGGATAATGGGGGTATCGTAGCCAAAGTATAGTAACCGTCCCGAGTCCAGCAATGTTGATGCGGCATATTCGTATGATAAGGTATCATGGGTGTATATTGCACCTGTTGCGGGCATACATAAAAGTACTATTATGAATGCTGCGACTGCAAAAACAACCCCTGCTAGATGTCGCACCTATTTCACCTCCAGAAGTAATCTTTGTCCATTATAACAACGTAGGTAAGTGTTTGCAATTGTAACCGTAAAGGCTTTTGTAATGTTAAAGTTATCTATGCAATAGGGATGCAATCTTTCATGTAAGGCTTTTGCAATGCACAAGTTAACTGTACAATATGTGGCGGTAATCTTCAATATAAGGCTCTTGCGATATAACCTTAAATAGAAGAAAAAAACCCTTCTATTTTCAATAAAAGGGCTAAATTTGTTGTGTGTGTAGAAAAACCGTGTGTGTAAACGGTTCTCAATAAATTGCACTAAAATGTGCTGGTAATTTCAAGTATTAAAATGGCAGGTCGTCATCGTCATCGGATAACGGATAAAATCCATCACCAGATTCAGGCTGTTGAGCCGGAGCGCCCTGCTGTGCGGGTGTCCTGTATGAAGGCTGCTGTGTAAAACCACCTGGTGCATCATCCCTTTTTCCATCGGCAAAATAAACCCTTTCTGCCTGGACATCAACACTATAACGCTTCACACCTTGATTGTCGATATAATCGTTATTTCGCAGTGATCCTTCAACGAGTACGCGCATGCCTTTTCTAAAGTACCTGCTTGCAAATTCTCCAGTGCTTCTCCAAGCTACTATTCTGAAAAAATCTGCCTGTCTTTCCTCACCCTGTTTTTGAAACGGGCGATCCACTGCGATACTAAATGTGCATACTGGGATGTTACTGCCAGTAGTGTATCTGAGCTCTGGGTCTGCTGTCAAACGACCCATAAAAATAACCTTATTCATACATTCAACCTCCAAAAAAATTAGACCTATTCCTTCTCGTCACGTCTAACTATAATGTATTTCAAAATGCCTTCGGTAATCTTGTAGATTCTTTCCAGTTCAGCTGGGAATGTTGGCTCTGCTGTGAAATGCATTAGTGTATAATGCCCTTCTCTTTGGTCATTGTATTCGTATGCTAGCCGTCTTTTTCCCCAATCATCGACTTTCTCTAACTGGGCAGATGATTCAACAAAGGATTTCACCTTTTCAATAATTTCCTGAATCTTATCTTCTTCCAGTAAGGTACTAACAATGAATATGGATTCGTACTTTACCATAGATTCACTCACCTCCTTTTGGACAAATGGCCCCGCCTGGCGGAGCAAGGATATGACAGCAAAGTAGATTCTACCACAAAAGAAATCATAAAACAAGAATATGAAAAAAGTTTTGTCATATTCTTGGGAAATATTTTAATATAAAAAGACTCATCGTTAATCTATACATTTAAAATCAGTTGTTTTGAGGTTCTTCGACCTTGTCTTCCATTTTACTATCCATTTCCTGAATTATTGTTTGTTTTTGATGTACAATATGTTCTTCGGCAAGCTTCCCTGCTAACTCAACATCCTTGTCATACAAAGCCTGTAATATGCTTTGATGTTCTCTTAACACTTCCTCTGCGTTTGTAAAATCCTTCAAGTAAAGCACGCGGTAACGGTAGATTTGCTCCCTAAGGTTTGCTGCAACATTGGTCAGTTTATTGTTGCCCGATGCGTTGTATATAATTTCATGGAACTCAACATCTTTTTTAATCGCACCAGGAATATTTTCCTTTTCAATGCAAGAAATGTATTGTTTGTGAATGTTTTCAAGGCTTCGAATATGCTCCTGACGGATTCTTTCAGCCGCAAGCTCTGTTGCAAGACGGTCTAAAGCCGCTCTAACTTCAAGGACATCCATAATGTCTTTAGCCGATAATTCTGCCACATGGGTGCCTTTTCTTGGAACCATGGTTACAAGACCTTCCATTTCCAACTTTCTAACTGCTTCTCTTACCGGCGTTCTACTTACGCCCATTTTTTCTGCAAGGTCAACTTCCATTAATCTCTCACCGGGTTTCAAATCTCCACTAACAATAGCATCCCGAAGAGTATTAAAAATAACATCCCGAAGGGGCATGTAATCATCCATTTTTATTTTAGATATCTTCGCCATAATTCTCTCCTCCGTCCGTTGTTTTAACAAGATAGACCTGCTTGTATATTTTTTTAAGTTCGCTAAATGCACTACTTGCCGTCTGCTTGTTTTCAAAAATTCCAAAAACTGCAGGTCCACTACCACTCATCATACTTCCTAACGCTTTGAAACTTTTTAGCATATGTTTTATTTCTTCTAATTCAGGGTATTTCACTGTGGTAACACTTTCAAGAACGTTCCTCATTCCATGTGCTACCTTCGCAACATTCTTAGCTTTTATTGCACTAATGAGCATTTTGGTATCAGGGTGTTTTTTCTGATCCTCGATACTGTAATTTTTATAAACCCATGCGGTTGAAACCGAAAACTTTGGCATTACCACCACCAGGTTGACATCTTTAAATGTGGGCAACCTTGTAAGCTTTTCACCCATCCCCTCTGCAAGGCAAGTACCGCCATATATGCAAAATGGAACATCAGCCCCGCATTTAAGACCAATTTGTGCAAGCTCATCCGTGGTTAAGCCTGCATTATACAAAATGTTCAAGCCTTTCAAAACCGCCGCGGCATTAGTACTGCCACCTGCAAGACCTGCACCAACAGGTATTTTTTTATTTATTTTTATCTTAATCCCGGTATTCTTTATACCAGTTGTACTAAAAAACTCTTTAGCTGCCTTATAGCATATATTACGCTCATCGCTTGGTACATATGGGTGAGAGCAAGAGATTTCGATACCAGGTAATATTGGTTTGCCGACTTCGTTGGCTGTTTTTTTATTTTCACTGATCTTAACCTCAGTATGTGACGCTTGTGTCATTCCTGTACCAGCTGTTGCTTGGCTATCACTTACGGCTTTAAGCTGGGTACGTGGCGCTTTTGTAATCCCTGTATCAGCTGCTGTTTGGCTCTCACTTATTATTTTAAGCTCGGCTGACTTCTGCGGCTTGGTTTTTTCAATAATAACTTCATCACACAAAGATATAGTTTGCATTATCATCTGTAGATCATGATAACCATTTTCAAATTTTCCAATAACATCCAGCGATAAGTTTATTTTAGCATGTGCTAATAATTTTATATAATCCAAATTATTATCCTTACCTTTTTTAAAATCTCCATCTGTAATCAAGTTTTTCTGCCAACAACATACATCTTTGGTCTTAGGCTCCAATAATTTTGTATGGGTTAAACTTTTAACAAAACAAATGATACTTAGTCAGCGTCAGCATTTTTTTGTGTGGAGCACTGATTACATTTAATTTAGCACCTCAACTCCTGTAATAAGTTTATAATAAAAACAAAAAAAGAGCAATACTGTGAATACAAAATACAAAATGTGTGTTATAAATGTATGTAATATATTTGGGGATTGCTCGGGAAATAAACATGTCTCAGGCCACAACACCAGAGGTCCGAGGAAATTTATGAGGAAAGTGCTTGGGAAAATCAACATAAAATAGAATAACGAAAAAACTCTAAATTTACTTAGCTTATAGTTTACATAAATTGAAGTAAATAACGATAGCAAAGAAAAGTAATAGTAACGGTAATCGATAGTAAGGATGGTGAAAATAAAAAAAATACTGTCTCATATTTCATGAGACAGCTATTTACATAACATGGAGCTCTTTTCTTTGAGGCTCTTATATTCTTCAGGCTCCCCTTCTTACTTTATCCTATAAGAAATACCTTCTGCCCTGCCACGGGTTCTATTTCTTCTGTCATCCCATTATCATTCATTATCTTCGAAATTGAGACTCTATATTTCCGAGCAATATCCCACAAAGTATCACCTGCTTCAGTGTAGTAAATCAATATTGGCTCCTTATCCTTCTTCTCAATAGGCCTAATTCCCTTAATACCTGTGACTATGTTAATTTCTGCTTTTCTAGATATATGAACCTTAACCATAACCTCTACTTTTATACCTAGCTCTGTATTTGACACAATATCAGAGGAATTGCTGCCTAAAATTAACTGAACATCAATATCATAATCAGCATCCATTTCAAGCGACATACGATGAGTAAACTGTACTACTTGATTTGTGCCACGCAATATCCTCATCTCAGCTCCTGTTCCATATAAAACAAATATATCAAGGCAGCCGTTAACATCTATTGCTGAACCATTTTTTTGAGCAGATAATAGCCTTGGTTTTACACTAACATTGACCACTTCTTCCAATGTATCGTCACCACAATCGAGTGGTAGATTTGCATCTATCACAATATTTTCATTTATATCACGCTCTTCAACGCCTACAACCATTGGTTTCTTTTCCAATTCAAAATCATAATCAAGTGCGTATGCGTCATTAACAAGATTGACGTTTTCTTTTGAATAAAGGACAAATTCGATGCATATTTCTCCTTCCAACCTAATGCGAGTCAAAAGGCCGTCAAAATCCTCATCGGGCTTGCAATTGATGGACTTAATACAAATATTATATGATATATCTGTATAAAACCTTTCAATATCAAGATTTCTTGATACGGGTATTTCAAAATTCGCATTCTCTACCTGTAAGTTGTCATTGTCCGGACGATAAAGTATATCTAGACCAAGAATGCATTCCATTCGATCATCTTCTATACTGGGGTTTTTTATAGATGCATTACAGTGCATAATCTCTTCTATGGCAGGTCTTCCATCGGGAAGCTCTAGCAATTCAGAGAGGTTGATATTTTTCTCCCCCATCTCCTCTAGCAGTGCAATGTCCTGCTGCTGTGCTCTCTGGTAAATATTTTCACCTTGAACATTTTCGCCAGCCTCAATAGTTTTAGCTATTAAGTATTTTACATTTAGCGTCATAACTGTTCTGGCACTTAGCTTTCTGCCATTTACTATTTCAAGGTCTGTATGTTCTGCATTGCTTCTGACAAGCGTATAAACATCTTCCTCTTTCGCCGGGTAATTACATGATAGTGACCATGGAGCATTCACATTTATTGATTCTATACCCTGCTCCTGATTGTCAGCTCTGTATATTACCTGATATATAAGCTCTCCACCGATTTCCATAACCTTGCCTGTTTTTTCACGAGTTTTAACAACGCAATCGGTATCTACTGCAAGTACCTCCATTACATCGGGTTTACTGTCCGGCACAATAATGCCTGTTTCCATCAACTCTTCCCTTTGTTGTTCATCTATTGCTTGATATACATTTATTGGCTTTTTTATTAACTCAATAGACATATTAATCCCCCTTAAGGCACAAAATAACTTTTGTAATATATATTGATGTTGTCCGCAAAATATGACAACTGCATAAAGTTTTTTAAATGTTGATGGAAATGTTGAATTCGAAGAATAGAAAGATGCAATGTTTATTGAAAAAAGATATTTCAAAGGGAGAAAGATTCAAGCAGGATTACATTATTAATAAAATATTTGTGCCACCATTTTATAGTATTTGCCTTTTTAAATTCGTCTGCGACTAGACTTCTATGACAATTAGTCGCAGTAGCCTCACTACATAGCAAACATATTTTTTTGTTTAATTTGTAATTTTGCTTTATATAATTGGTTATATTTCTTTCATTCATA
>JAAYPS010000086.1 GCA_012519655.1 Clostridiaceae bacterium
CTTACATTTCTTAACTTGCATAGGCACTTGAGTGAACCGTTCGCTCGATAGGTACCGTAGTTACAGCTATTACAGCACAATTGCATAAGCACTTGAGTGAATTGTAAGCATAACTGTTTTTCTGCAAATTAAAATATGCCATGGTCGCTAAATCGCCTTTCTTACAATACTATTTTACGCTAACCCAGTCAAAATCTGCAAAACCATCACTATCTGCATATTGGTTCATGGCGAAAATACCCAATTTTGCACCAACCCATCTGCCTGGTTTGGCATTGAATGATCCACCTATTGACTTAAAGTCTTTTCCGTCGTAACTATACTTAAAAGAACATTGTGCATCATACTTTACATCAACACTAAATATGACAGTTTGATCTTCTGCAGTTTGTGAATCAATCAATTGCTCTGTGTATTTAGCATTATCTGAATATTCTGCATCACTATGGGAGCCATAGTAACAAGTAATTTTGTCTCCCTCTTCTGTTTTTTCTATAGCAACATAAGTATACTCTTCGCCCAAAATAACAAGACCTGCCTTGTCCCCAACATCTTTAGGAGCAAACTCCACTTTTACTGAAGCATTAAAATCAGGTGCTTGGAATAATTGTGTCAATATATTAGGAGCACGGAATAATAATCCTGATTCATTCATGTTATTTAGTGCAAATAAACGTAGAAATCCTTGTCTTTCAAATGAATACCAGTCATCTTGAGGGTTTGCATTCCACTGCCATTGTAATCCCAGTTCATTTTCGTCAAAGTCATCTGATGTAGCCGGTGTCTTTACTGGGAATGTACTGCCTACATCAGGCTTTTTATATGTTTCTACAGGTTCGCCGAGACCGTTTTCATCTATGTTTTGACCCATAACAGGCCAGTCATCAACCCATTCCATTGGTTGTAGATGAGTAATTCTGCCATATGCGTCTCTGTCTTGAAAATGAATGAACCAATCTTGTCCAGATTTTGTGTCTATCCACCCACCCTGATGAGGTCCGTTTATGTTGGTGTTGCCCTGGTGAAGAACTATTCTATCCTCATATGGTCCATATATGTTTTTAGAACGCAAAACAGTTTGCCAACCTGGTTTAACCCCGCCTGCAGGAGCAAATATATAGTAGTATCCGTTTCTTTTATACATTTTAGGCCCTTCGATGGTTGGATGATTAAGATTTCCATCAAAAATGTGCACACCTTCGTCAAGTAGCGCTGTTCCATCGGGCTTCATCCGCGATAGGTGCAAAATACTTTTAAAACCTATTCTGCTTTTTGCGAAAGCGCTTACAATGTAGGCATTCCCATCGTCATCCCAGAAGGGGCAAGTATCTATCCAGCCCTTTGTCTTTTTAACATGGGTTAGCGGTTCCCATCCTTTATGAGGATCTGTTGTTGTAGACATAAAGATTCCTTCATCTGGAGTTGCAAAGAATACCCATAGTTTATCATCGTGGTAACGTATGCTTGGAGCCCATACTCCCTTGCCATATTCAGGCTTGTCGTAGTTTGGAAATGGTAGCCTATCCACTACATAGCTTATTACTTCCCAGTTCACTAAATCCTTTGAATGCAGCACTGGCAACCCTGGTATATAGTTAAAGCTTGATGCTACCATATAGTAATCATCACCAACTCTAACTACATCCGGATCGGAGTAATCTGCAAATAGTATTGGATTTTTGTAATAACCATTTTCAAGATCGGCCTGCCATACATTTTTAGATAAATTGTTTGTCATCTTGTCATACCTTTCCTAAGTAATTCAATGATTCATTGATATCTAAAGTGAGTGCATATTTGCATATGCTTATAAAAAACACATCCTAGAATGACATAGCTTAGCTCGACTGAAAGCGTTTTGTCATACTAGGGAGTATGGCATCGAGGAATCTTTGGTTCATACTCTAAGATTCCTCGATTTGATTTAATTAGGTCTTAATTCTATGACACTTTATTAATCATTACTGTTTAGTAATTTCTCAATATATTTTATGCTATTTTCCATTGTGTCAGGTTTTGAGTCTTCAATTAGAATTTCAATACCTGGTTTACGTTCTTTCAATTTTTTAATGAAGAATGGGTAATCCAATACACCTTCACCTATTGGAACAGACTTTTTAACTCCATCTTGAACAATGAAATCTTTCGCATGAACAACGCAGATTTTATCACCGAAGAGGTCAAATGCTTCATTTATCATTTCCTTTTGACGGTCCACCATATCAGCAGCTAACAAATTAACAGGGTCAAAAAGTACTTGTAAGTTGTTTGAATCTATTCGATCCAATACTCTTTTCATTATTTGAGGAGTTGATACAGTATGTGTTGTTACACCTTCGATACAGACAATAACACCAAACTTCTCAGCTTCACGAACCAATTCTGCTACGCTTTCAACAATTCTTTCAAAAGCCTTTGGTGAGCTGTTTTCTGGATGATACGACCAATCACTGTTTAATGAACCTGTTTCTGTCGCAACAATATTACATCCAAAATCCCTTGCAAACCTAATGTATTCTTTGAAACGCTCCAAAGAATCCCTTCTAAACTTTTCGTCAGGATCTACCGGATTAATATAACAGCCTAAAACTGATATTAAAACATCTTCTTTGTAAAATGCTTCTCTTATTTGCCTTGCCATACCGGGATTTAGCTTCCCAAGAGAAGTATCAAAATCTGTAATAGCCTTTTGTGGAGCAAAGTGGGTACAGCTAAATCCCTTCTTTGCAATTGCTTTTGCCAGTTCTTTAACGGGCATTTTCCCAACGTCATGAGCACGAACACCAATCATTTTTATACCACCTTTGCTGTTTTAGTAAATAAATTCTTACATATAATACATACCATAATGAGCAGAACAATTCAATAAAGTTTGTGTGGTGAACCAAAGGTCATCCAATCCGATTTAGCCTTATTTCTATACATAATTCACCTATTGATGTATTTATACAAGTGTGGGTTTTAAGATCATATTCTTTATCTTCAGAGTTTTCATAGGGCTTAAGTAGAACTGGCGTTAATATATTACATTGCAAATCGCTTGATGAAAGTGCATTAAGAACATTACCACTGATGATGTTCGAAATCTCTGATATGGCAGAGGTCACAAAAGCATCCACTTGTTCAAACTGCATACCACTCATAATCTCTACCATGTTAAGAGAAGTCGAGATTGGGAAGCGGTAAATAACCTCTCCATCAAGATCACCGACAAACCCAATAGCAACTTCAAGTACATCTTCACATTCGAAACTCTCTAATGGATGATCGGAAATTTCCGAAAGATTAAGCATCAAACTAAATACATTCTGTGTCGCATCCACAAAGGTTTTATAAAGCTTATCAATCATTTCCGTTCACCCCTTTCTTTAGAGCGTAATCAGCTATTCGTTGATCTTCGGCTGCTACATGATTTATGAGCCACGCCAAGAGTCTACCCCCGAACTGTTGCATCAACTGTTCGTCATAATTGGAGTTTTCGTATTGCTTGGAAACCTCTTTCACATAATCGACCATACCGTTATGTACCTCTTTATGAGCTTCATATCCAGGATAATTAATACTTTGCTGATACTCTTCTTCGGCGCGGAAATGCTCTACAACGTACCTTTTCATAAACTCTAGCGTTTCGTTTAACTGGGGGATTTTCTCATCCCAGTTATCCTCGGCTCGCAACACCTGCATAAAGGATTCCACACGCCTAAATAATTCTTTATGCTGGGTATCTATAAGAGGAACGCCAAGTTCATATTTGTCTTTCCATAGCATATTGTTAACCCCTTTCTTATAATTGTTTTTTGTTTTAACACCTACTTTTGTTTTTAACACCTAAACTCTCATTTTATATGAGACAGCACAAATATATTGTTTCTCTTATGCTATTTATACCACAAAAAACAAATATTAAAAGACGGGGTGTACATTCGTCATCTTTCTTCCCTTCAGAAATTACATACTAACTTTTAGGCACAGGATACTTATTAAATTGTAATTTCTTTTGCGAGCTAAATAAGATAATTATCGGGTACATCTTCAGTATCAGGTGACCATGCAGCTATAGATAAACCTGCATGCACAAGACCTTTCATGTTAATACCTTCTCGAAGACATCTGTTTACCTCAGAATTGGCCATACCAATGATGGGTATGTTTTTTTCGATTGTATTCTTATAGATTATATTCATATCGTTCAATTCGGGTTGTGACAAATTGACGGCATATAATCCATTAAGCTCTGAAAAATGAGCTGCAAGATGGTCACCATGCCCGCAGAAATGATAAGCACCTCCATTTAATTCATTAAATATACGTTGCTCGTGTGAGAAAAGAAATTCTTTAAATAATTGAGCAGAAATGTTGGTAGCAGCGTCATCTCTGATCAGACAATGACCTTTATGCAGCATACCCCAATCAACCTGGTGACTATCATCAAAAGGTGGGAAACTATCATGCCATGCTCTAATATATTCAATAAAGATATGAGTAATCAATTCAAGAGATTCACTAACAAGGTCAGGGGCATCGTAAAACGCATAATAGTAATCGGTTCCCAGCAAAGCCTCCAGTATGGCTGCTGGACTTTGTGTATCTGGAGTATATATGTAGAGATATTTAGATAACTTAGGATAGTCCTTCAAAACATCTTTAAGACGTTCTGCTGCTTCGAAAGGTTTTAGTGCATATCCGCTTTTTACGTTAATGGACTTACTCAAAGCGTCTTTTATCGTCTCAATAGCGTTATTTAATGGTTTAGAACTTGGCAACATATCATTATCATATGGCATAAAACAAATCTCGGCACCAAATAAGCTAGGCAAAATTACTGTTCCATAATTGCTACGGAAGCTCAATAGTTCACCGCCACCGTCACGTAACTGTTCATTAGCACGACAAAGCTCATGATAAATCATGGCATCATAGTTATCAAGCGCATCGTTAATTCTCACTTTAGGCCACTTAAGACAACTTTCACTCTTTTTTTTACGTTTAGGTTTAAAATAATTTAATGGCCACTCACCGTTTGCAAATTTAAGCCAGTTTGATGCTAGTCTCTCTTCTTCATCTGCATCAATTCGGTTTTCGAGATCTTCTAAATATAATTGAAGTTTTGTCATTTGTCTTCCCTACTTTTGCATTAATCACAAAAATACTATTCAATGAGTAAAGATTATAATTATCTGTATATTAATACAATTCAAAAAATACATAACTTGTGTTTGATATTCACAGTTTATTAAGCGTTAATGCTCTTTACTATTGTCTTTGAATCTCATACAGGTTAAAATTGGATTATCAATATCTTGCCGAGTAAAATATGGATGGTCTACTATGAAAAAGGGAAAATTAAAATATAAGATTTCTTTAAGGAGTAGTATTATCCTTTTAAGTTTATTATTAACGATTTTTTTCTCTGGGATGTTTTCTGCTTTTTATTATCAGAGCAAGTCACAGGATGTACGCAACTATATGTACAGCTATCTGGATTCGACTTCTTTTCTTATCAGTAATTACCTAGACGAAAGAATCAGTTCGATTTTCACGCGCGTATATTCAATTGTGAGTGGAAATCAGTTTCAAAGTCAACTTAGGGAATATCTAACTAGTGATAATAAAAACCAGTATGCTCTAACTGCTACAAGTGTGATTGGATATATTTCTGAATTAAGAATGTCTGATCCATTTATTAGTTCTGTCTATATTTACACCCCAAAGGGAATATTTTACGATTATCTTTCATTGACAAACCCAGATTTTGATTTTTTAGATACTGACATATACAAACAGTATGTGCAAAATGGTAGTCCAATTATATATTCTCATAAAAAAATTAAGGATCCTCTTTTTAAGGAATCCGAATACGTTATCCCCTTAGTAATTCGAGCTCAAATTAATGGCTATGCAGGTGATGTTTTTGTAATAACTAATCTAAGCAGCAAAAACATTGAATCCTATTTATCTCAAAGTCTAATGAATGAAGTAGACATTGTTGTAACAGATCAAGACAAAAGATTGATTGTATCAAGTAATAATAATATGGAATCACAATACATCTCAATGTTGGACTTTACCGAAGATAACAAAATCACAATTTCTAATAACGAATTCATAGTATCTGAAAATTCTTTGAAAAGAAATGAATGGCGTGTTGTAACAATTGCACATAAGAATATAATTGACAACAGTCTAATAAAAGACCTTTACGTAGTCGTTATAATTATTATTACAACAATTGTTGTGGCTTTGACTATTAGTACCATAAGTTCTAACAGCATAGTGCGCCCACTTAAAATTTTAGGTAACTATATGCTTCGTGTAACAGAAGGTGATTATGATATCCATTTTGATTACAATTGTAACAAGGAAGTCATGAACATGGGAAAGAGTTTTAATTATATGGTTGATCAAATCAGCTCTCTGATTGGTAAATTAAATCTCACCATTGAACATCTAAAGATTGAGAAAGATAATGTTAAACAGGAGCAAATTATGAAAAGAGAGGCAGAACTAAAGGCCTATCAAACAGAAATCAATCCTCACTTTTTATATAATGCACTTAATTCTATTGTATGGCTTTCTACAGAAGACAGGAGCGATGATATCAGCTTACTAGCGGTTGAATTAGCAAATTTTTATGAAAACAGACTACATGGCGGCGATACTATCATCACTATTGGTAGTGAAATTGAACAGGTTAGAAGCTACATGGCTATTCAGAAAATTTGTTATGGTGATTCGATACAAACCAACTTTAATATTGATGAGAGTTTAAATGATTATCTCATTGTTAAACTTGTGCTTCAACCCTTAGTTGAAAACTCAATCTATCACGGTTTTCAAGTAAAAAAAACAACTCTTGAACGAGAACAAAGTAACCAGATCACTATCAAAGTTTATGCAGAAAATATTGGAATAAATAGTGATATTCTAATAGAGATTTACGATAACGGTAAGGGAATGCCTCTTGGAAGAATAAAAGATATAAATAATCAACTCAATAAACAATGCTCTATATCTCATGACAGTTATGGCATATATAATGTCAATGAGCGCATTAAACTCTATTTTGGTGAACAGTACGGACTTCAGTATGATACTCAGGTTACAGAAGGAACAAAGGCAATAATCCGGATACCAAGGATTGAACAGTATATCGATAGTAGTACGCAAAGGGATAATGTAAATGAAATTATAAAAATAAAGAATTCTAGGTGATACCTTACTAGTAAGAAGCAATAAAACAACTAAAGTTTATACAGAGATGAAATATACAAAAAAGGGGGCTTTTCATGTACAGCATGATAATAGCAGATGATGACGTTGCAACATGTGAACGAATCAGAAACTTCCTGATTAAAAATTTCGAAGAACTAGATAATATTTGGATTGCAACAAACGGATTAGAGGCATTTTCGTTATATGAACAACACCATCCTAATATTGTATTAACAGATATCGCTATGCCTCTATGTGATGGGCTTGAACTAACTGAGAAGCTACATCAGAGTGGTTATACACCTAAAATTGTAATAATTAGTGCACATAGAAATTTTAACTATGCCCAAAATGCATTAAGGTTGGGTGTGGAAGATTACCTGAGCAAACCTATTTTACCAGCTAAACTTAAGGAACTCATATCAAAATTAATTGATTCTCTAAACAAAAACAAACAATTTTTATTGAATATCAATAATTTAATGGATAAACACCAAAAAAACTTACCAGTCTTGCGGGAACGGTTTTTCTACTCTTTGATCAATGAATGTTTTGAAGAAGAACGCATTATGGAACGTGCACGCATGGTTGACATAGACTTAAATGGTGCTGCTTATACTACCGCAGTTATACGGGTAGAAGCTGGAGCTGTCATCAACACAAAACACAACTTTGTAGACATCCTTAGCGATTATATTGCTGAAGTTTCTGATATTCTTTTCCCTAACGATATTAAAATATTTAATATTGTGATCAATAGCACGGACATTGTATTGATAGCTGTTTATTCGGATAGTAACCTTACAGCTTTCTTCAGGATTATGAATACTGTTTTAAGCAAAATGGTGCAAAGTATTGGTAAGTATTCATTTAGCATATATGCTGCATTAGGTAAACAATATCATTCTGTTATAGGTATACGTGATTCATATAAAGAGGCAATGAAGGCTCTAAATTGTGGGCAGCAAGCTAATCACATTGGAAAAATAATAAACTATGAAGAAACCTTACCTTCGCAAAAAATTGAATTTAAGGTTAATAATGCACTTGAAACAAATCTTTTACAAAGTGTCAAGTATAAGAACTATGACCAGTATGTTAAATTGATTGACCAACTAGTTGATAAGATGATGCCATACAGAAGTACGAAGTTTAACCATATAAAGACCTATTTGCTTGAACTTTCTGTAATTATTTTTTGGGAGCTTCAAAAATGTACAGATCTAAATACAGGTTTTGAAGTGAATTTCAATAGTCTGCTACAATCAGAAGCCTTTGAACAGTCAATAGACTGGTTCAAAGATTATATCAGTCGTGTAATTGAAATCTATAAAAACCAAAATGAAGAAAAGGGTAATGCTCTAGTAAATAAAGGAAAGCATATTATTCAAAGCAATTTACATAATCCTGATTTTAGTATTGACGATGTGGCTTCTGAATTATATATAAGCTCAAATTACTTCCGGCAAATTTTCAAACAGCAAACCAATGAATCTTTTGTTGAGTATCTGACCCGTATGCGCATGCAAAAAGCAATATCTCTTCTGATAAATAGCGAGGCAAAAATCCAGGATATTGCTGAACTCACTGGTTTTAGTAACCAACGCTATTTTTCTGTCTGTTTTAAAAATCACTATGGTTATACACCGTCCGAAGTCAGAAAAAATTTTTTGAATGATTTAGATTTACCTAATATAGATGACAAACAAATAATCAAATGATGGGATTATTGTATTTATCCACCTAACATTGGCCTCAAAGTTACCTAATAAAAACAGCTTATAATTGGAGGTAATAGGTTATGTGTAATACCACATAGTTATATATCATTGATTATTTTAGTACATTAATTAGATTTATTTGGATTATAAATCTCCATCCTATGAATTTTAAACAATATCTGTTCATTTTTTGAATTTTATTATTTTACGATTGATCATAAAATAAACCTGTACATGGGTATCCATAAACAATAATGAACTGGAGGTAAGAAAATGAAAAAAGTATTGTCAATTATTTTAGTACTACTGTTATTAACGGGATTTACAGCATGTGGACAGTCGGATAAGGCTTCTGGGAATACTACCCCCTCTCAGAGCACATCTTCAGGAACTTCTCCTTCAGATGCTGGCGAAAATCAAACCAATTTAGTTATTTGGACACGCGACAGAGCTGATGCTGTTTTTATGCAACCTGCAATTGATGAGTATAATAAAACAAATGCGGATGGCATATATCTAGATTATCAGATGTATACTGATAATTACGAACAGGCATTAGACATGGCTTATGCAACAAACAGTGGACCAGATCTTGTTGCAATATCAGGTTATACCGACATTTTTGTCAAATATGTTCACCAGGGCCAGTACGTTTGTATTGATGATTATATGACAGCTGAACAAAAAGAAAGATATAGTGGTCTACTTGCAGAAGGCTCCAATGCAATAGATGGGAAATTCTACTATCTCCCTATGTGTGGTAGTACAGGTCGACTATTCTATAATGTAGATATCTTCGAAAGATGTGGTATAAGCGAACCACCAAAAACCATTTCAGAAATGACAGCTGCAGCTAAAAAGATAACTGATACATTAAAAGGCGAAGGTATTTATGGCTTTGCAATGAATTTAAAAAGCCCTGCTTCAGCCCTTGGACGCTCCCTTGATTTTATGGTACAACGCTCAGGTGGTCCTAAACAAGGCTTTGATTTTAGTACTGGTACATATGACTTTGAATTTTACGCTCCTTTTATAGAAGAATTCAGAGAAATTTTCACAACAGATATCGCATTCCCAGGCTGTGAATCCCTTGATATCGATCCATTAAGAACCCAGTTTGCAGATGGTAAGATAGGAATGTATATTTCATGGTCTCATGCTGACCCCGGTGTTTATGCCAATCAATTCCCCACTGATGAGAATTGGAATATTGCTCAGCTACCTATCTTGGACGGGGCTCAAGAAGCTTCTCAATCTATCCAACCGTATAAAGGATTTATGATTACAAAGAGGTGTGAGGCTCCAGAATTAGCTTGGAAAGCTTGCGTTGACCTATTCTACAGTGATGATTTTGTAAAAGGTTATCATGAGGCTGGACTAGGCTGCACGATTGTTGATGATTTAAAATCAAAAGTAGAAGTTCCTGAAATCTTGATAGGAAAAGAAGAGGGACTTTTGGGCGATAAAGATAAGTTCTGGCCAGCAACCCCACATGAACTTAATGATCAAGCAGTGATTGTTGAAGGTAATGACCAGTATCAGACATTTATGGAACTGATCTTTGGAAAGGGAGATATAGATAAGAGTTTGCAAGACCTGACAAACAGATATAATTCAGCATATCAAAAAGGTATAGATAGTAACATTGGCAACAAGATTCAAATTCCAAACTTTGATCCTGCTAACCCACAAGGCTAAAAAGGTAAAGCAATATATACCTTAATCTGATACGGTGCGAAAACACCGTATCAGTTACTACTCTTAAAGGGAGATTTTAATCAATGATAAGCAAAAACAAAATTAAACAAAAAGGACAAATCTATTTAATGCTTTCCCCTAATTTAATATTGTTTTTCACATTATCTGTTTACCCTATCATATGGGTAATAAGATTTATGTTTTATCAGTATGGTGGTCCCGGCACCGGTGAACCGATTTTTATAGGACTAGATAATTTTAGGCGGATATTTACAAAGGACCCAATCTTTTGGAAGTCTGTTATTAATACACTTGTCTATGCTGGTGGTAAAATTCTTTTAGTATTACCATTAGCTTTTTTCGCAGCTATGATGCTTACAAAGAAAAATTTAAAAGGTGTAGGTGCATTCCGTGCAATACTCTTTATGCCAACAATTTTAAGTTCTGCTGTCATGGCATTAGTCTTTTACTTATTATTTAACGCTTATAATGGAGAGATAAACAAATACCTAATGACCCTAAACATTATAGATCAACCAATCAATTGGTTAAGTGCCAAGAACGCTATGAAGGTAATTGTTATTACAAGCGTATGGGGTGGAATAGGAAATTACATGATCTACTTTATTGCTGGATTACAGGGTATTTCAAACGAAGTGTATGAGAGTGCGGATATAGAAGGCGCAAATTTCACTCAAAAGCTTTTCTGTATAACAATTCCAATGTTAGGACCAGTCTTGAAAATGATAATGATGATTGCTATAGTTACCGCTTTTCAAGATATGAGTAGCATTATGGTTATGACTGAAGGAGGACCAATAAATTCTACTATGGTAATGTTCCTTTATGCTTATCAGTTTTTCTTCCCGATTTCACCAGGTTCCTTAGTATCAACCCAGTTTGGTTACGGAGCCTCAGTGAGTTTTGTTTCAGCGTGCATTGTCGGTATAATAACCATTGCTTTTCTACGATTTTCTAGAAAACTTGATGAAATTTATTAAGCACCATTATTATAAGCCGTAAACTATTTTACCCTATCAATTTTTTATTGGTTGTATCGCAGGCGGCAGCGGAGAAATGGAGAGATTCTATATGGAGAAAGCATTTGTAACTATACTAAAAGTTCTATCGTGGTTACTACTCATATCATTATTTGTATTTACATTGTATCCTGTTATATATACGTTACTGGGATCCCTCAAAACAAATGCGGAGCTAACATTAGGTAAATCTATATTACCTGAGGATCCTCAATGGGTAAACTATATAAAAGCTTTTAAGGACGCCAATTTTTTTCAATATGGTTTGAACAGTTTAATCGTAAGTTCTGCTACAATGGCAATTGCGGTTTTGACCTCCTCTCTTTCGGGTTACGTTCTTGCAAGATATAAGTTTGCAGGTAAAAAGCTTATGTTAAGCACGTATCAAGCAATGATGTTTGTCACTATTGGTCCTGTAGCTCTCTACCCTATTATGAATATGCTATCAAAAATCGGTATGGAGAAATCCATGTTGTCACTAATACTTGTATTAACAGGTGGTCAAATTACGAATGTTTTTTTGGTAATGGGATTTGTACAGCGTTTACCCCGGGAACTTGACGAAGCAGCAACTATTGATGGGTGCAGTATTTTCAGAGTATACGGACAAATTATTCTTCCGTTAACTAAACCCATTCTTGGTGTCGTTGCTCTTTTCACTTTCCGCAATACGTGGAATGACTATATTACAAGCCTAATACTTACTATGTCCAATAGGAAGCTGACTACGCTCACAGTTGCTGTTGTTCAACTAAAATATTCTGTCTGGGCCGCAGCAGAATGGCATATCATGCTTGCAGGCGCATCGCTTGCCATTATTCCTGTTCTATCAGTGTACATTTTTACAAACAAGCAATTTATGTCAGGTTTAATGGAAGGAGCTGTAAAAGGATAGCATAATAGTTAGTATCTATTTATATTTGAAGGAGTTTTATTGTGAATAAGAGAGATTTAGTACTTTCAGCTTTGAACCATGAAGAAAATATTGTTCCCCTTTGGACTATGGGGTTTGAAAACCTTAGTACTGCCAAACGATTAATTGGTGAAAACAATGTTCCCACCGACATACTGCCAGAGTTTGAATACAAAAAGGGAGCAGCTGATAAGCTCAACATGGAGCTTAAGATAAAATTTGCTGAACAAGTTGACAGTTACGTTATTGGAGTGGGCAAAGGAGGTAGCTTTTCATTAGGACATGGCGGTCCGGGTGAGTTTATGGAAAAACTTATCGAAAAAGGTGACAACTATACTATTTCAATTTATGAAACCGGCGTTAAAAAAGAAGTGAGATTAAATCCTCATTTTATGCGATATTTTGATCACCAAGGTGAATCGATAGAGACCTTTAAAAATCTTGAATTTCCAGATGCTCTTGACTCTTCAAGATATGTGGGCATTCGTGAAGAAGCAGAGTTTTATAAAAATAAGGGATATTTTACATACGGTAATATTAATGGCTTTTTTTCAGGGCTCCATTATTTTTTATGCCCATATGATAAAATTCTCGTGGATCTGCTTTTAGAACCCGACTTTGTTAAGCTAATGATGAAAAAGCTTGGAGAATTTAACCTTAATGCAGCTGAAAGCCTTTTAAAATGCGGCGTAGATTGCATTGTTTTTTGCGATGATCTGGGTAGTGGTAACAGTCTTCTATTTTCTCCTGATTTGTACGAAGAATTTTTCTTCCCGTGGCATAAGGAGCTTGCAGATCTTTGTCACTCATATGGAGCATATGTTCATATGCACAGTCATGGTAATATAAACAAAATAATTGGCAAAATAGTAGAAACTGGAATCGATATGCTTGATCCAATGGATCCTTACGAAAATATGGACTTGGAGCTTTTAAAAGAAGAATATGGAGATCGGATTACATTCGTGGGCGGTCTTAATAAATTCTTCTTTGAATGGAATGAAGAAAAAATGGAAGAGGCCCTAAAGGATGTTTTAAGCACTGGGCGAAAAGGTGGCGGGTATATATTTATGGATTCATCAGGGTCAATGCCCGAAAACCTGTCTAAAGAGAAATTTGATTTCTATATGAATCTTAGTAAAGAGTTGCGAGAAAAGTAAACTACTACAAGGGTTCTTGATAATATAGAGTAACACAAGGAATCCTCCTCTATTTGTTAGTTGACTATTTATTGTTACTTTAGTTATACCGAACAAAGAGAAAGGATTCCTCGTTTTAGCCATTTATTTAAAGTTGCGTACAATTATTAAGCATGAAATTTATAGATTGTGGACAAAGCAGTTGGTTTTTTATCTACTTTTCTCATACTTATCCAAAGCCTGTTTGATTTGCTCAATTTCCCTGCTGCCATTGGTAGGAAATCTTAGCAGTGGGATACCGTAGAGAGCTAATATACGATCTTTCATGAGGTCGCGTTCATACAGCCTTGTACCAGGCTTATGATAATGGAATCCATCCACTTCTATTGCAAGGACAGCTCTCTTAGTAATACGATTATAAATAAGAAAATCCACATGGGTTGCAGTATTCATAGCATAACGACACTCTTCATCATTTAAGTGCTTAGGATCTCTAATTAACATATTGAGCGGCTGATGGCATATTACATTTAGAGATAGCTGAGGACGACTTTTCAATATATCTACAATTGCACCATACATTAGATTTTCAGAATCATATTTTGAGACTCGTGAATGCTTTCTTAAAAATGCAATTCTCGCATCAGTGTAATGTTGATAGAGCATATCAAATACAGAATA
>JAAYPS010000087.1 GCA_012519655.1 Clostridiaceae bacterium
AAAAACAACTCCCTGCTGTGCATCCCAAATAGCAGAAGAATTATCTTTAATAAGCTCCACTGCTTTTCGCCTGCTCAGTATACTACTTGTTTCTGATTGAGCTTGGGTTGAACCCATTAATATCATAAATACATTTACTAAAACTACAAGGGCGGCAATTTTCTTGCGCAATAATAGCCCTCCTTTATATAAATTATCTTTTCTTACTACATTATATCAACGTAAATACTACTTGAAAAGTCTGATAAACGCCAAAAAAGAGCCTGAAGGCTCCTTCTTGGCGTTAAACTTGTTTTAACTGTTCGACTTAATTTCAGTTATCTGTTGTTGTTATCATTGTTATTATTTTTTCTGCGTTGTTGTTGCTGTAAATTGTTTGGATTTACGTCTTCAGAGAATTCAGTCATGTTTTCACCAAGCTGATCATTGCTGAACTTAGTCTTTTTTCTCTGATTTTGCTGATTGTTCTTATTGCGGTTTTGGTTTTGGTTCTTGTTCATTTTTCTGAATACCTCCATAATTATTAACAAATTTTGTTTTTATCGCCCAATAAACATTTGGACGAAAACTTTTCCGTACTTTGGACTTTGATAAATCCCTATACCGGTATAATTAAAATTCCCACTAAGGATATTTTTCCTATGCCCTTCGGAATTCATCCACGCTTTTACTGCGCCAGCCTCAGTACTGTTCCCTGCTATATTCTCTCCAGCAGATCTAAAACTTATACCAAATTGCCGCATCATATCAAAAGGAGATCCATATTTGGGAGACTGGTGTGAAAAATAGTTATTCTCAACCATATCTTTTGCTTTCAGTCTTGCAACCTCCATAAGCTCGGGATCTGGAGTTAATGCTGCTAATCCTGCTTTGGCACGTTCTGCATTTATAAGATCTAAAAGCAACTTTTCATCCTTCGACAAGTTTGCTTGTGGCGCCGGCGCAGAAGTAGGTTTTGGTGCCTGAGTCGGAGTAGAAGGAGTACTCGGCGGCGAGTTTGTGTTAGGAGTCTGGTTTATTTTATTCGGTGGCTGGAGATATTTCCCACTAACACACCCTACCAGTCCAGTATTGGGTTCAAAAATTACGTACCAGCCATTGATCTCAGCTAATACATTAACCCATTGGTTTTGCTTTAATGTACCAACAATTGAATATTTTGCAGATGGTCCTTTGCGGACATTCAACTCTACGGCAGTAACTATCCCGCTGATAAAATCCACCCTTTGCCACGTCATTTCCGCATTGACCGGGGTAATATCCCGACTAATAAGGCCAAACACGGTTACAAACAGGAAGATAATCAGTGTTACTGCCATAACTCTTTTTTTCATAGGCTCCCTCCTCATACCATGATATAGACCCTGCGGATTATTTACTATAAACAAGGTATATATTTATAGACATATTAAATAGACCTCGCAATAGCGGATTAATGCAGGATCCATGTTGCAATAAATAGTATGTCTCTTAAAGAAAAGAATTATTTACAAATAATAAAAAAATTACACAATTCAGAAAATACATTAACTTCTGAACTGTGCAATTTCTATTTTTTCATACTTTTCTTTAAAAAACTTCTAAAAGTCTAGATTATTCATAACAAATCTAATCGGCGAACCTTTTGGACATGAATCTTATAAGGATGAAACCAAGTAATAACGCTGCAATTGAAGCTAAAACCTCTGCAACGCCCAATAAAACTACTGGCGTAACTATGTCTGCTATGTTTCCTATAGAGATCAGAGTATAAAACCCTTCGGGTAACCCGGGAAATACTTGAAGAACAGAACCCAATACAAAACCAAGAATTAACAGGTATGTTGGTCTGGGTTTGTTATTCATACAATTTTCAAGTACCCTTGTAGTGGCCAATACTCCAAAAAATGTTCCTAGTCCTATTGGTATTAAATAAGCAAACTTAAGGTTGCTTACTGCGTCGATAAAAATATCGTATAGTCCTATTGCCAGCAGCATAAAGGAAGTACTAATCCCGGGCAGAATTAATGCTACTGCGATGATTATGCCTGCAAGAAACAGAAATAAAAATTGAAGTATGCCTGTAGAATTGGCAAGATTCACTATCGTCCCTACATTAAATGTCATAATAAGTATGATAACAAAACCTAAGATAAAATATATTATATCGGTTTTTCTTTTGGTTCCAGCATTCGCCTTTTCATATAAGAGAGGTATACCACCAAATATGACGCCCATAAAGAAGTATATCATTGGAAACTTAAAGTTTGACAACAAATACTTCATTATCCAGCTAAAACCGAACATTCCTATTGCTCCTCCAATACCTACTGTCACAATAAACACAGTATTCTTTTTAATATCGGAGAAGAATGAGCTAATTGAACGTATTATGTCGTCATATAACCCCAGGATTATCGCCATTGTTCCCCCACTTACACCGGGAACAAGCGTTGCTATACCTATTACAACACCTTTTATGATATTTACCAGTGACTTCATATCATTCCTCCTAATATTTAAGATAATGTGCATGTTTTATGTTCTTTGCCTAGGACATTTTGCAAATCACTGGCACCTGCACAAAGACCAAAAATTCGTGGCAAATTGCCTTTTCACAACAAAATAAATCCTGTGGCCTTCTATATAAAGTATTCTGCGAACTTAAATGCATTTTTGTATAGTGAGCTTTATTTAGATCTTAGTAATGTTGTTCCACAAGGATTAATAAGCTCTGCCCCATATCACCATGTGTTTTGCAGGTTCGCCACAGCAAACACATCTGTCGGAAATATTCTCTTGTTCAAATGGTATACAGCGAGCCGTTGCGCCTGTTTCTTCCTTTATCTTATTTTCACACGACTGTTCACCACACCACATTGCTTTTATGAATCCAGGATTTTTATTGCAAATCTCATCAATTTCTTCGATTGATTGAGCAGTATAGGTTTTGCTTACCCTAAGTTCCATTGCATTGCGCAGCATATCTTTCTGCATTGCTTCAAGAATTTTAATAATAGACTGTTCAACATCATCAAGTGAAATAAACTGCTTTTCACGAGTATCACGGCGAACAATAACGCATTGATTCTTCTCAATATCTTTAGGTCCTAATTCTAATCGTAGTGGAACCCCTCTCATTTCATGCTCGCTGAACTTCCAGCCAGGCATCCTGTCACTATCGTCAAGTCCAACACGGATATGTTTGCTTAGTCTGCTCCTTATTTCTTCTGCTCTTTCTAGAACGCCTTCCCTATGCTGCTGCACTGGTATGACCATTACTTGAACAGGCGCTACTTCTGGTGGAAGAACCAGACCGTTATCATCACTATGAACCATAATTAGTGCACCTATAAGCCTTGTTGATACACCCCAGGATGTCTGATGGACATACTGCAATTGGTTGTTTTTGTCAGTATAACGTATATCAAAAGCTTTTGCAAAACCGTCACCAAAATTGTGAGATGTACCTGTCTGAAGAGCTTTACCATCATGCATAAGGCTTTCTATTGTATAAGTAGCTTTTGCACCTGCAAACTTTTCTTTTTCGGTTTTTTGACCCTTAATAACGGGAATGGCAAGAACATTTTCACAAAATTCAGCATACACATTTAGCATCCGTATAGTTTCTTCCATTGCTTCCTCTTCGGTAGCATGCGCAGTATGACCCTCCTGCCACAAAAACTCAAGCGTTCTTAAGAACGGACGTGTAGTCTTTTCCCAACGAACAACAGAACACCATTGATTATATAGTTTAGGCAGGTCTCTATAGGAATGGATAATATTTGCATAATGCTCACAGAACAATGTCTCTGAAGTGGGTCTAACACAAAGCCTCTCGGTAAGCTTCTCTTCACCACCATGGGTTACCCATGCCACTTCTGGTGCAAATCCCTCAACATGATCCTTTTCCTTTTGTAACAGACTTTCAGGAATAAACATTGGCATATAGACATTTTCATGTCCTGTATCCTTGAATCTCTTATCAAGATTTTTCTGGATTAGTTCCCATATTGCATAACCATGCGGACGTAAAATTGTGCAACCACGTACACTCGAATAGTCGATTAAATCAGCTTTTTTAACAATATCGGTATACCATTGTGAGAAATCTTCATCTCTTGATGTTATAGCTTCAACAAGTTTCTTCTCTTTCGACATATAAATTCGCTCCTTTAAATTGTTATTTACTATTAGCGCTATACATAGTGTATTTTGTGTATTTTGTTTATCTCATGCATTTAGTGTCTTTATCGCATTACACTCACTTAGTTCTTTAAGAATTTAAATAAAGGCCCATATAAACAAAAAACGCCCCTAATAATAGGGACGGAATTTCCGCGGTACCACCCAAATTGGCATAAATGCCCAACTTTTGAAGCCTTTATCGCAGGCTTATACGGCAACCTCATCAATTGCTTCTCCGGGGTGGGAAGAAAAAGTGTTTGTTCAGAAACCTTACAGCTACTGGTTTCATTCTCTGAGAACATAAATAATTTTTCAAGCCCCTTCATAGAATTTGCATTATTAATGACAAGAGCTAAGTAGCAACTCATTATGCACAACAGCTACTGCCACAACCCACTCAATATTATTATACCTTTTTCTTCATGTCAAGTGTTGTATTGAAGGCTTCTCGATATAATCATAATAATGGCTTTTGTGGTGTAAGGTTACATGGGCTTTTTACGACGTTCGTATCTTGTACCACTGTGCACTATAGAAAAAGTATCTTTCTATTTAGAAACTTGTTCATAGCTAATCACTCCTATTTCATATAATGTTGAATTGCACCGCTCGAATGATTCTAGAAAGTTGAAATATATATGAGATGTTCGATGAATGTTGTCAGAGCAAACCATTTTCTGCGAAACTGTAATATTTGCTCCCTGATGCAATGATATGATCTACAACTGAAACAGATATGGTTCTTAGCGCATCGCGAATTCTTTTTGTTACTTCCACGTCAGGCGCTGAAGGTTTTAAGCTTCCCCCAGGATGATTATGTGCTAATATCACGCTGTTGGCGTTATACCTAAGAACTGTTTCAACTACTAATCTTGGATATATGGACACTTCGTTAATAGTTCCTTCATGGACAAGTGCTGCATAGTTCAAATGATTTTGTGCATTAAGACAGCATACATAAAATGCTTCGTAGTTCTTTCCTATGAACAGTTTTGTTGCATATTGACCTGCCTTGGCAGAGCTGTCGAGTACGGGTTTTTTACCTTCCTTTATAAGCAAGAGCCTTTTAGATAAATGTGGAATCATTGCAATCAGTACAGCAGTGTTTTTCGAAACCTGACCCTTGTCCATTATTTCCTCAACAGAAGAGTCAAAGATTGCTTCGAGCGTTCCAAACCTCTCTAAAAGCTTATGCGCTAACTCATTTGTATCTCGTCTTGGTATAGCATAGAACAAGAGTATTTCCAATACTTGATGGTCTTCAAAAGAATCCAGCCCTTCTTCTATGAAACGCTGCCTTACTTTCTCTCTATGACCTGCATGTACATTCTTCTCCATATTCAATACCTCTCAATACTCTTTTTTCTAAAGTTTATCTTGATAAAAGTATTCAAATACTCATGCCGGCACCATTATACCTGTTCCAATATTGATAATCTCTTAGGGTGTACTGAATAAGATAAAATGATAGTTTGAATTTATCAAGGTTATATCTCAAAAGCTTTAAATAAATTCCATGGAAAACAATCGGGCGGTTGTGATGTAAAGCTCATAATCTCATCCTTAACAGGATGCTTAACGGACAATTGATAAGCCCAAAGAGCTAAATTATCAGTAGCACTTTTACGCGCAGCCTTACCATACTTTGCATCACCAACAATTGGGTGACCATTATAGGACAACTGTACCCGTATCTGATGTGACCTTCCAGTAATTAAATTGATTTTTAGTAATGTTTTGCTCTCATGCTCTACAACAACTTTATATTCCAAAATTGCTTCACGAGAGTTTATTGTATCTTTAGAAACCACACTTACTTTGTTCTTGTCACGATCTTTGAGCAGATAATTGTGATAACTACCACTTGAAGATTTGAATGTTCCTTCAGTTACTGCTAAATAATTTCTTTGCATTTCACCTTTGCGTATATGTTCTGAAAGCCTGGATGCAGCTTTCGATGTCTTGGCAAATACCATAACACCACCAACAGGTCTATCCAGACGATGTACTAAGCCTAAATAAACATTTCCCGGCTTATTGTATTTTTCTTTAATATATAACTTTAACATGGACAACAAATCTAAGTCTTTACTAATATCAGCCTGCACTGGAACATTTACAGGTTTCTCCACCACAAGCAGATGGTTGTCCTCATATAATATACTAATATTATTTTGTGTATGCATCTTTTGCCTCATTTCCGTTAAACTCATACAATATACTTATCTGGCATACACATATGGAATACTCAATTGCACTTTGAAGGGCAGGACATAATATCCATATAATGTTATCCTCAACCTATGATATATATTTTTATAGGTCGAGTCAAGCTCACAGAGCCCAGGATGCCTATAACAAAAACTTTCAGTGCTTTAGAGTAAATTTGGGGATTATTTCCCAGAAGTAGAATCTGTGTATAAATAGTTCTATATCCTACGCAGCATAAACCCATATTTACTTCTCTGCTCGTAGAATTTGTGCATAAGTAGTTCTATAACCTACCCTTAAATTCTTTAATTAACTCAGGAAGAACTTCAAGCACATCACCAACTATACCGTAAGTTGCAACTTTAAAAATTGGAGCATCTGCATCTTTATTGATTGCAATTATTATGTCAGAAGAAGACATTCCGGCAAGATGCTGGACAGCACCTGAAATACCACAGGCAAAATATACTTTTGGTCCCACTGTCTTTCCAGTCTGACCTACTTGATGACTATAATCAATCCAACCTGCATCAACAGTTGCACGAGTTGCACCTACAGCGCCACCTAAAACATCAGCCAACTCCTTAACCAGCTCAAAGTTTTTTGGTTCCCCCATTCCCCTTCCGCCAGCAACTATTATGTCGGCTTCTGTAAGACTTACTTTCTCACAAAGGGTCTGGACCTGATCTATTACTTTAATTTTTATATTTTCAGGGATGTTAACATTAGGACGTATTACTTCTCCCGTCCTTGTAGAGTCGGGTTCGATGGGTTTCATTACTTTGGGTCTAACTGTCGACATTTGAGGTCTTCTATCCGGGCAAACAATTGTTGCCATCAAATTTCCACCAAATGCAGGTCTTGTCTGCATCAAATTTCCTGTTTCCTTGTCAATGCTAAGATATGTACAATCAGCTGTAAGACCAGTATTCAGTCTTGATGCAATTCTTGGAGCAAGGGATCTGCCATATGTAGTTGCACCTATCAGTATAATCTCAGGCTTGTATGTATTGACAAGTTGAGTAAAAATGTCAGTATAGGACTGGTCATTATATGTTTCAAGTGATTCATCTTCAACCATATACACATTATCTGCACCATAAGAGATTAATGTATGGGCTTTATCTGCTAAATTAGAACCCATTAGCACAACCGATAAAGGTACGGCTAACTCCTCTGCAAGCTTACGTCCTTCACCTAATAGCTCAAATACAACGGGTAATACTTCGTTGTTCCTTTGCTCACCAAATACCCAAATGCCATGATATTCTGATTTATCAATGGTGTCATCACTTTCCTCTTTTTGAAAGTCGATAGCATCAAAGTTACAAGATGAGACACAAGAGCCGCAAATAGTACAGTTGTCAAGTATTACAGCTTTATCATCTTTTATATCAATTGCATCGAATGGACATGCACTTACGCAAACGCCGCATCCAACACATTTTTCATCAATAATGTTGATCATATATGTACCTCCAGACACTAATTTGTTCAGTCGTTCCTTGCTACATCATTCATATATATCTGTATCCCGCTTATAAAATATTTTTGAAATTACCTCTTTCCCTGTTACAGGATTCATATATAGCTATACACAATATACTAATTAATCCACTCTTTTTGCATATTTCATAGAAAGCAATGCATCGGCCAGGCTTTTTGCCTGCTCTTTTGCTGAGCCTTCAAACATCTCTGCTTTAACCTCAAATTCAGGAACGAAGGTTTCTATCACTTGAGTGGGTGATCCTTTCAAACCGCATAAATTTACATCTGCTCCTATATCTTCTGCTGTTAACAGCTTTACTTCGGTCTTTTTTGCTCTAAGCTTGCCCTTTAGTGATGGAAGTCTTGGTTCATTTATTTCCTTAACAACGGTAATAACCGCTGGAAGAGACATTTCAATTGTTTCATATCCATCATCTGTCATGCGTTGGCATCTAATATATCCTTCTTTTATTTCTTCAATTTTCTTAACATTTGTTGTATGAGGAATACCCAGCTTTTCAGCAAGACTTGGACCCACTTGAGCTGTATCGCCATCAATTGCTTGCTTACCACACACAATAAGATCATAACTTTCCATGTTCTTTATTGCAGTTGCAAGTGCATATGATGTAGCTAAGGTATCAGCGCCAGCAAATGCTCTATCTGTAAGTAATACAGCATTATCAACACCTACAGCAATGGTTTCACGAAGAAGGTCTGCTACTTTGGGTATGCCCATGCTCAATACCGTAACACTGCCACCCATCTTTTCCTTTATCCTAACACCCTCTTCAATGGCATACTCATCAAAGGGATTTATAATTGCTTCAGCACCTTCCCTTATAATTGTGTTTGTTTCTTTGTTCATCTTAATTTCAGTCGTTCCTGGAACCTGTTTTACACAAACAATAATATCCAAATTGCTTCAACTCCTTGCAAAAGTCTTAGCCTTATAATTAAGTATCAAATGATTTATAAAGCCAATACTTGTAGTATTCATAAATGAGCGTTTATACGAGTGCGAAATCACCTTTAGTACATGCTTTTGTACAAACCCTATACGCCTTTGATAGCTTTACTTTTTTTGCTTTGCTGCTTCTTTTATTAACTCCTGGGCAATAACATTTCGTTGAATCTGGTTTGTTCCTTCATATATTTGAGTGATTTTGGCATCCCTCATCATCTTCTCAACAGGGTATTCCCTCATATAACCATACCCACCCATGATTTGCACAGCATCAGTTGTTACTTTCATAGCTGTATCAGAAGCTATAACCTTTGCCATTGCAGATTCTTTTGAAATATTTTTAGCGCCACTATCAATATGCCTGCAAGTTTGGTATACAAGAGCTCTTGATGCTTCAATCTGTATAGCCATATCTGCAAGCATGTGCTGAACAGCCTGGAATGATGATATGGGCTGACCAAATTGCTCTCTTTCTCTCGAGTACTTTAGAGCAGCATTAAAGGCGCCTGTAGCTATACCTACTGCTTGAGCTGCAACACCGGGTCGGGTTCTGTCTAAAGTTTTCATTGCAACAATAAATCCCATACCCTCTCTTGCCAAAAGGTTTTCCTTAGGAATTCTACAATCATTAAAAATTAGTTCGCGGGTACAAGAAGCTCTGATACCCATTTTGTCTTCTTTTTTACCGTATGTGAAACCAGGGGTGTCTTTTTCTACAATAAAAGCCGAAAAACCTCTCGCACCTTTATCTTTGTTAGTACAAGCTATAACTGTATAAACATCGGCTTCTCCACCGTTTGTAATCCACTGTTTTGTTCCGTTTAGAACATACTCATCCCCATCCAATGTAGCAGTTGTGCGAACCCCTGCAGCATCACTTCCTGCGTCGTGTTCGGTGAGTGCAAATGCGGCAAGATGTTTGCCCGCTGCAATATCCGGAAGATATTTTTGTTTCTGCTCTTCATTTCCAAATAAAATAATGGGATATGTACCAAGGCCAGTGCCAGCAAAAGCAAGGGCTATACCACCACAAGCTCGACTTAACTCTTCAACAACAAGAGCCATCTCAAATACGCCGCCACCCAAGCCACCATACTTTTCTTCAATATAAACACCGCATAAATCTGACTGCGCTAAATACTTAACTATATCATGTGGAAATTTCCCCTCGTGGTCATATTCAATTGCTATGGGAGCGATTTTTTCATCGGCAATCTTTGCAGCCAATTCTTTTATCATTTCCTGTTCTTCGGTAAGAAAGTAATTCATATATAACACCCCTTATTTCAACATATTAATTATCTGAGCATATTAGCTGGTAATAATTCTACTATAAAGTATATTATAAATTCATATTCGATGCAATAAAAAAAACACATCCCCTAAAAAATTGATAAGGGGATGCATTTGAGATACTTATTTAATTCTGTTTGTAGTTGTTAACTGATAACTTAAAGCAATCTTTCTTCTATTTAATTATTAATGGTGGTTTTTAATTAACATCTGATAGCATAGAGCAATTTTTCTTTTAGTTGATTACTAATGGTGGTTATTAATTAACCTCTGATGCTTAGTGCAATTTTACTTTTACTCTGCCTATTATTTGTGGTGGTCAGTAATTGATAGTGATAGCTTAGAGCTTATATAGATTATTAGCATCTTTAGCTATTACTAATCATTCATTACTACTTATTTGTTTTAAAAAACCTGCAAGCTTTATTTTAGACTCTTGAAATATTTCCACAATCTTGAATTTAATTTCAACAGGCACTTCTCCTTCTTTACTTTTTGATGTAATCAAAGAGAATTCATCTTCAGACAACTCATTTTGAAGAATACTCATATATTCTTCGTCCAGCTCACCTTGGGTATCCTCTGTAAAACACAAAGGTGGGAACATGACACACCACCAATTTTGGCCTTGTGCGCTACCTATTTCTATTTTAAGTGACTCATAAAACCCTGCAGGTAAAATAATGTTGGCATATTGCTTTGACGGAAAGGGAAATTTTCCAAATGAAGCAGTAGCGTAATCCTCCATTCCTTCCTGAATTATCACATTGTTGGCTATTTGCTCAAGCTCTGATAAATGTGTTTTTATATAATTTGTAGCATCCTTTTTATTTTCAAGCCCATCCATATTCTCTTGCATATATTGAACCACTGCATCTCTTATACTATATTTTAATGCTTGGTCCTGTGTACTATCGCTATTTGCAACAATATGGAGACGTATCATACTGTCGGATAAATCCTGATTTACTTTCTCTGCAATGAAACTGAATAATAACACCAAAAATAAGGCAGAATAAAGTAAAGCAACCAGTAGTTTAGCATATTTTTTATTTCTAATCTTTTCTTCTACAAACGATAACATGCAATCCCCTCTTTCGTAGTACATAAATAATTTAATATTAGTTGATAAACACTTTCCTCATTAATTTAAAGAAATAACCTTTCGTTACTTATTTATCTGATTAGTATAAGTATTGACATTATTTCTAAGATCAATACATTTGAATAAATATTTCTTTATTAAGGTCAGGCATCATATTAAATGCCCCTTCAATATGGGATTTAACTCATCATCAAAGGGGCAATTTGGATAATATTGTATTTAAGTAAATACAAACTAATTTTCACCTTATATAGCCAAAATTTTATACTAATTGACTTTAGAATTTTATCTTCGACAAATTTTTGCAATTATTAACGCACAATCTTTCATTTTGTGTCATTACTCAAAGCAAACCATCCACATCATCCACAGAGTTATCCACAAGCAATCACCGTAGTATTTCCGAAAAATTATGCCTTTTCCACAGAATTCACAGATGAAATTTTTACTTTTACACATTTATCACATGGAATTTACATCTTCAAAAACTTCAGAAATGTTTTTCTCCTAACTTTAAACCTGGTACTGCATTTAAGTTAAGAGGTGCAAATTCATTTTCTATATAGGAAAAATATGCAGATGATGCAATCATTGCTGCATTGTCGGTGCATAGTTTTATTGGCGGATAGAAAAGCTGGATATCAGCCTTACTACAAGCTATTTCAAAGTTTTTACGTAAAAATTTATTTGCAGCAACTCCCCCAGCAATACAAACATTCTGTGTACCTGTAACACTCGCAGCTCCCATGGTATGATCAACAAGCACATCAACAGCTGCCTTTTGAAATGAAGCACAAATATCGGCCACGGGAAGAGTTTCATTTTTTTGCCTATATTGATTTACAACATTAATAACCGCAGTCTTCAGACCACTAAAGCTAAAATCGTAGGTAGAATCTTTAAAATTTACTCTTGGAAAGTTAAATGCCTGCTCATCTCCCTGCTCAGCCATTTTCTCTACTAAAGGTCCTCCCGGATAACCTAAACCTAAAACTCTTGCTATTTTGTCAAAAGCCTCGCCTGCAGCATCATCACGGGTACGGCCAAGCACAATTTGCTTTCGATAATCTACAATATTAACAATATGGCTATGCCCACCTGATGCAATAAGACAGACGAAAGGAGGCTCCAGCTGTTTATGGGAAATGTAATTAGCACAAACATGACCATCTATATGATTTACACCAATAAGTGGTTTTCCAAGAGTGAACGCCAAAGCCTTAGCTGCTGCAATGCCAACTAGTAGTGCTCCAACTAAACCAGGACCGTAAGTTACACCAATAGCGTCCACATCTTCAAGCTCAATATTTGCCTCTTTACAAGCTTTATCAATCACAGGAATAATTGATTCAACATGCTTTCGAGATGCTATCTCTGGCACTACTCCACCATATTCTGCGTGAAGCTTCACCTGAGTTGAAATGACATTCGACAGTATTTCTCTCCCATTTACAACTACAGCTGCCGATGTCTCATCGCAGCTTGATTCTATCCCAAGAATTATTATATCTTTACCTTTCACGTAAACCTCCATATATCTGATATCTTTTATCTTACGAAAACAATTGTATGTTAAATATTTATTTAATTCAAGGGAGAAAAAAGATAAAAAAA
>JAAYPS010000088.1 GCA_012519655.1 Clostridiaceae bacterium
GACCGTTGTTATAATGATATTTGAACGAGATATTGGAAGAGATAGGTAAGGGAAGGCGAGTGTTATTATGAAAAAGTATGTTATAACGCTGGATCAAGGGACAACTAGCTCTCGAGCTATTGTTTTCGACAGATTTGGCAATATCGTTTCCTCAGTTCAAAAAGAACACAAACAGATTTATCCCAAACCAGGTTGGATAGAGCATGATCCTAAAGAAATCTGGGCAAACCAAGTTGAGGTTCTACGCAGTGTCGTTGAGAAAAGCAACATTTCTACAAAAGATATTTTGTCGTTGGGTATTACAAACCAGCGAGAAACAGTTGTACTATGGGATAAAAACACAGGAGAACCCGTATACAATGCCATAGTGTGGCAGTGTAGAAGAACCGCTGATATATGTGAACAGCTGAAAAGAGATGGTTTAGAGGAAAAGATTCACCAGAAGACAGGTCTTATTATTGATGCGTATTTTTCTGCCACTAAAATAAAATGGATTCTTGATAAGTTTCCAAACATAAGGCAGGAAGCTCAAAAGGGTAATATATATGCTGGTACAATGGATTCATGGCTTATCTGGAATTTGACTAATGGAAAAGTCTTTGCAACAGATTATACAAATGCATCAAGAACAATGCTGTATAATATTTCTAGTCTCAAATGGGACGAGGATATCTTAACTATGTTAAACATCCCCGGTACATTACTACCTGAAGTAAAGCCCTCAGGCCATATATATGGGTTTATTGATAAAAGTATACTTGGCAGAGAGATACCCATAGCATCTGCAATTGGAGATCAACAGGCTTCTTTGTTTGGGCAGGCTTGTTTTAAGAAGGGAATGGCTAAGAATACATATGGTACAGGATGTTTTATGTTAGCCAATACTGGAGATAAACCGGTATTTTCAAAGAATAAACTTTTAACAACAATTGCATGGGGTATTGGGGACAAAGTAGATTATGCTA
Organism: Clostridiaceae bacterium; assembly: GCA_012519655.1. Lineage (GTDB taxonomy): Bacteria > Bacillota > Clostridia > DSM-8532 > DSM-8532 > Thermoclostridium. Next base: position 966 of record JAAYPS010000088.1, read on the forward strand.
TAGAAGGAAGTGTATTCATAGCAGGCTCGGCCATACAATGGCTTAGGGATGGAATAAAATTAATTAATACAGCAAAGCAATGTGATGAATTTGCAGAATCTGTTGCAGATACAAATGGAGTGTATTTTGTACCTGCATTTTCTGGTCTGGGAACCCCTTACTGGGATATGTACGCAAGGGGTGCGATATTTGGAATAACGGGTGGAGTAACTCGTGAGCATATTGCAAGGGCAACACTGGAGGCCATTGCATATCAGGTGAAGGATCTGGTTGAATGCATGAAGAATGATGCGCTCTGTGATTGTAGTCTACTTAAGGTTGATGGCGGAGCAAGTGTGAGCGATATTATGATGCAATTTCAAGCAGACATATTACGCATTGATGTTCTGAGACCTAAAGTGGTTGAAACTACTGCTCTTGGTGCGGCTTTTATGGCAGGACTACAAACGGGAATGTGGTCAAGTCTTGATGAAATATCTAAGATATGGGAAGTAGAGCGCATTTTTGCACCAAAGATGGAAGAGGTTTATAGCAGGAAACTGTATGCGGGATGGAAAAAGGCTGTATCTCGAACACTTGGCTGGGATGATGACGATATTATAGACTAATAATAAAAGGACTACGATATATGACCCGACTCTTAGTCGTTAGATTTTTGGTCTAGCTTTTGGGGGTCGGTTCAATATATGCAGTCCTTTTTATATATTATGGGGTAAGTTATACTTGATATTCAGTCATGTACAAATGTGCAGAACCATTGATAACCCACTTTTTCAATCTTTTAGCTACTTTAGCTTCTTATGCAAGATAATGAATACATCATTGAGAACCACTTTATTTATCTTTTAGCACTGCGAGAGCTTTATCTGGAACATTTGTTATTATGCCATGGATGCCCATTTGGCGAGCATGAATGATATCATTTTCGTCATCGATAGTCCAAGTATTAATTTTTATATCATGCTCCCTGCAGCTTTCTATCACATCGGGGATTATCGTTTTAAAAGAGGGATGTATTGCACTGGCGCGGATTTTTTTTGCATACTCTCCGATATAGGCAAACACTCCGCTACCATATAACGGTGCGATATTTATATCAGGATTATTTCTCTTCAGGTTTATTAATACATGGTGATTAAAAGAAGAAACAATTGTTTTTTCGACAAAACTAAATGACTTTATCATTTTGGCTACCTCATCCTCGATGCCTTTAATGTATTGGCCAGGTGTGGCTTTTATTTCTATATTCAAAACCATATCTCTTTCATTTAGAAGCTCAAACACATCGCTTAGTAAAGGAATTCTTTCACCCTCAAATTCCTCTGAAAACCATCCGCCAAAATCAAGTCCCTTGAGATATTTAAGATCGTGCTCCATAACCAGTCCTGTGCCATTACATGTACGGCCAAGGATGTCATCATGAGTAACAACAAGGTACCCATCACTAGTAAGGTGGGTATCTAGTTCAATACCGCCTGCACCCATCTCAATGGCTTTACTAAATGCTGAAATTGTGTTTTCAGGAGCAACTTTAGATGCTCCTCTGTGAGCGAATATTATAGGTTTTTTGTTATTCATTATCTTTCCTCCAATTCATTTAGCTAATTTGAACATAAAAAAAGTCACAAACAAACGGCGCATAGCGCAGTATCGTGACTCTCTCCAATAAACTCCATTTATTAAGAGAAGTATATCTCAACTCTTAATTAAAAGCAATGATTGGTATTAAATTGTTACAGTCCGACTGTAAACCTGTTGAACACCATCATTTACTTGTGATATAACTTGATTGTATTTACCACATCTATCACCAAAATACCCAATGGGCTGTTGGTTCTCAAGAACGGAGACAACTTCACATTCATTGGAGCAACCATTACAAACAAAGCTTTTTGAATTAAATTTAGAAGCAGAAGTGGAAAATCCCTTAAAACGTGTTCTTGTATTGCTATTCATTATTTTCTCTTTTGATAATATTGCTGCACCTACCGCACCCATTACGTCATAATGTTCAGGGACTATCACAGGCATATTTAAAGCTTTTTCAAAAGCTCGATGAATCCCACTGTTAGCAGCAACACCGCCTTGGAAAATAATATTAGGTAATATGCTCTTCCCTTTACCCACATTACTAAGATA
>JAAYPS010000089.1 GCA_012519655.1 Clostridiaceae bacterium
ATTACCTCTTTAATAACCTTATTTTGCCGACTCTGTATAAACTGCATGGTTCCTCCGACATTTTCATAATGAGTATCTTTAGAATTTATCAAAATCACTTTCTTAATCTTACCCAAAATCCTTATCCCTAAAGTATATGCTTAATCAGTGTATTCGAAGGTGCATTTGATAAATATAGGTATATTAAGCCTTAGGATAACCAAATTTTTTGAATGTGAAATCATATCTTTGTGATATCTTTTTTCTTAACTTTGGATCTATTTTATACTTATTGGGTTTATAACCTTTAAGCGATTCTATATATTTTTCTATACTCACCTTAGCCTTGTCGAAACCATCAATTCCAAGTTCTCTATATATCTTTTCAATATTCCCAATTGGGTCTTTTACTACATCTTCATAACGCACTTCTATTAAATTACCTTCTGGGATCAAGTCTTTTTCATCAAAATACTTTTTATACATTTTCTCATAGATCTCAAACTGAGTTTCCTCTGATTCCTCTTCAGAAACGGGTTTTTGTAACTCGAAGACAGGAAAAAAGTTATCATAAAGTTTCTTTGTAGAGACATATACCTTATATGGGTCTCTACATATGTGGATAAATTTTGCATTCGGAAACAGCTCAAGTAACACCTTAATTCTACTTGTATTTGTAGGACTTTTAAGAAGTAGCCTTTTACCTTTCTGTTGATATGTCACCTTTTTCAATATAAAAAGATATTTGTCCTTCCATTCTGCCAGCTCTTCGGTCGAAACATTATGAAAATATGCATATTTTTGATATTTCGCTTGATTCCTAGGGAAACAGCAAAAATGATATGTTGAAATTGTGGACATATTTGCCATAGCAAACTCTTCTTCTTGAGATGAAATTGTGTCAAGAACAACATTATCCATATGACGGTTTTTCGGAAGAACTTTTTTCATTATGAATTCCAAAATGCTATAACAGCTTAAAAACATATTTGGACAAAAACAATGAATAGCATTTGTCACCGCAAATTGTTCATCTTGGGATAGCATATTAACAAGGTAGGTTGTCCCACTTCTCCAATGACCCAGTACAAATACCGGATCCTTCTCAAGTTTTGTCTTTTTTACTCTAATATTGAAAAATATCCTTTCAACAAGGCGAATAGGTGTTAGTAATATAATGACAAAGGTAATATATAAAAACTTAGGTAAACTCCTCCAGTAAATGGGCTTATCTTTGTTTTGCCACAACAGTTTAATCCAGGTTTGTAAAGTACAACCCATTAAAAACTGTATAGATAAATCCCTTATGTATCCCATAGTTTAGTACCTCCAAATAATCCTAATAAATGCTTAAATACACAGATACTTTATAATAGTTTGCACAAAATGCCCATACTTTAATATATAATATCAAATTAATTCATGTCCATCAATAGAAGTTCCATAGCAAGTCTTCCGTCTATTCTACCTGTTTTTATTGCTAAGTCCATTTCAGCACATTTGTTTATTAAACGATTTAAAGCATCCATTGAAAAATTAGCAGCTTGTCTTCTTGTCTTATCAATATAATATGGGGATACACCCACCAACTTTGCCATATTGGCCTGAGGTACTTTTTTCTCTTGTAATCGTTTGGTTTTAGCCAGTATAATAAGCTGTCTACCAATCATAGCTACAATTAAGGGTATGGGCTCACGCGATTGAATTAATTCGTCCATTATACGCAAGGCCTCAGCTATCCTACGCTGTGACATGGCATCAGTTAGATCAAAGATTATAGCTTTAGTACTTTTTGTCACCATGTCATTAATAATATTAGGAGTTACTTGAACTTTGGTTCCCATATAACTTGCTATTTTTTCTATTTCTAAAGCCATAAATGTCATATCAGGATCTAGTAAGTTCACAAGAAAAGCAGCGTCCCTTTCGCTAATTTGCTTATTATAGGATGCAAATACTTTAATAACCCATTTTGTTAATGCCCCTGCTTTTTGCCAACCACACTCTACTAGGACAGCATGGTTTTTCAATGACTTGTATAACGATGTTCGTTTATCAGATTCACTTTGAATGAAAATTAGGCATATATAATCAGGAAGTGATAAGAAAAATTCATTAAAAGTCTTCTCCTTTTCACCTAATTTAAAGACGTTACTTTCTTTCACCACAACTATTCGCCGTTGGGAAAAGGCTGGGAACACTGATATTTCGTTCTCGATTTGTTGCAGTGTTACCTTTCCTTCTAATACGCTATAATTCAAAGGCATAGTTTCTGGGGGCAGCAATATTTTAACAATTTCATCCACATAATACTTAACTAGAAATTGCTCAGGCCCTGTAAAGAAATATAAATTCCCTATATTTTTGTTTTTTATCTGTGTTTTCAACACACTCATACTCATATTTACAATACTCTTTTTTCTATTATTTTAATACAACGATATTAGCAAATCAATACACTAACACGCCTTAAGGCGTTATGCACATCTATCTGTCAAATATATTTGGTATAAACATTAACTAAATTGTCACTAACATCTATTATTACTTTGCATCCATAAGTTACAAAAAGGTGTACCTTCGCTTTCTTGCCCATGTTCTTATTTTAAATTCACTACCATTTGATTGAACAATTACAGCTCCACATTCCTTTGTTGTATATATCGTACTTTTCACTGACATCAGGCGGTTTATCACTTCATCCGAAGGATGACCATAATTATTCTTCCCTACACTGATAATTGACACTTCTGGCCTTACATACTCAAGAAAATGCCAGGATGTGCTACCCTTACCACCGTGATGAGCAACTTTAAGTATATCACAATCCAAGTTTTTTCTTTGCTCCAATATAGACTTTTCTATTTCATTGCTTATATCCCCTGTAAAAAGAGCACTGAATTCTTTAAACTTCAACACTCCACAAATTGAGGAATCATTTAGATTATCTTTAAAATTCATTTCTTCATAAACAGGCCATAATATTTCAAAAGACGTTTCATTGTCCAATTTAATTACGTCTCCTTTATTATAGAAAACAACTGGAATCTTTTTTTCTTCGCAGAGCATAATCAAGTCATTAAAATCTTCTTTAGCTCCAGAGTACTTAGGTAAACCAACTTCTTTTATAGGAAAATTTTCAACCAGTGTTAGTATTCCACCAATATGATCGGTATGTGCATGGGTTACCATAGCAGTATCAATAGAATATATTCTCTCATGCATTAACAAAGGTATGATTACTTGTTTTCCACAATATCCCGTTTCGAGCTCGTTGTATTTACCTCCACCATCTATGAGGTAATTCTGTCCTTCAGGTGTTTGCACAAGTATACAATCACCTTGTCCTACATCCAGGTAAGTGATTTTAAGTGTATTGGGCAAAATACCCTGTATGAAAATAAAAATGCCCAGCATAAAAATGCAGGCAAATACTTTTGCCTTGTTATAAATAAAAATATTAATACCATGAATGCCCCACAAAAATACCACAACATAATAAAAAACTATAAAGAAATAACTTAAATCCCCCACATATACTTCAGCCCATTGAACAGATGCACATGTGTTTGCAACAACCATGATGACATGCAAAACTGCTTCTAAAGCATACCCTACCGCCGTACCCATGAGGGGATGGATACTCCCGGCAAAGATACACGCAACACCCAAACATGTAGCAAAACCCGTTACAGGTACTACCAATAAATTGGAAAGAAGCGACACCAGTGATACTTTATTAAAGCTAATTATTAGTAAAGGGAGCACCCCTGCTTGCGCTGATATTGTTGCCGCAACGGTATCGCCAACGAATTTGGGTAATTTATTAGGAATAGCCTTTCTTACTCTTTTATATAAAATTCCAATACCTGCTGTTGCACCAACCGACAATAGAAATCCCACATCAAAAAACATAAAGGGGTTTACAAATAAAATGACTACTACAGCAATCCCTAAGGAATTAATAATATCAGCCTTTCTATCCAATGTCCTTCCAATCAATATTAGAACAGCCATTACAGATGCCCTTAGTACCGAAGATTCCATACCCGTTACTAAAACATATAGGAAAATAAATGGGATTGCTATGATAGAAGAAGTTTTTCGGTTCAACCCAATAATCCCAAAGAGCCAAATCAATGGTGAGAGTATAAATACTATATTTGCCCCTGAAACAGCCATTATATGTGTTAGACCTGAAGCGCTGAACGCATTTTCCATAGGCTCGGTAAGATTACCTCTATACCCTGTAATCATTGCTACTATCAAACTTGACTTTTCTTCTGATAGATAATTATCCAATGAAGCTAGTATGTATTGACGAGCATTTACACCAAATCTCTTCAAGTATAACTTCTTTTCTGTTCCTATTTTTGAAATTTGGTTTTCGTTTAAGGATAATGTGGCGGGGATATTTTTTGAAAACATATAGTTTTCATAGTTAAAACCACCGGGATTTCTTGAGCCATTAGGATGCCTAAGTTCACCGTCAATAATAAGTCCATCCCCTAAAGAATAGTTATCACTGGAGTTGACTCCATATATATTTACGAATACATTTCGACCTATATATGATTTCGTTATATTCTTGGCATTATCAACATCATCTGAATCTGTAATATAAAGTATATTCTCAACAAAGAATTCGAAAGTTACTCTTTCTTGGTCTGTTTCACAAGCACTGTTAACATATCCTTCTATTGCTACATGGTTTCCATAATACGGTTCGAAAGGCTGAGTTAGAATTGTATACCGAAGTGCATAATTAGCATAGCCACATATAATAAATATCGCCCATAGTAATAAATACTTCATATAAGGAACACTTTTCTTTACCCCATACCAATAAACAAGCATCAATATAGGAAAAATAGCTATAATAATAAAAACCTGCCTGATATACCAAGCAAGAACTATTCCAGCACTATAGGCAAATGCAATATGTAGCATAGGTCTTTTCATCATCATATAACCTTTTCAAAAATCAATATGCTACTCAAGGGCTCACCACGTGGAATGACTTTTATGCAATTCATGCCCATTTTATTCCAAAAAGCTATTCCTGCTAAATTCTCCTTTGATACTGATATGTATACACATTTAATTCCAAACTGCTGGGAAGCATAGTCACACAAAATATTAAATGAAAGTGTCCCATATCTTTTTCTTTGCCAAACAGCATCAATCATAAATGTTTTTATCCATAACACGGGTTGTTTTGCCTGTTTAAAATCTCCTGATATAACACCAATACATTTGTTTTCTGGGGTAATAAATATTCCCAGGATGAATGAATTCTCATCTACCGGCAAAATATCCTTGACACTTTTCCCTCCAGTAGCAAATCCATAGGAGTCAACCTGTTCATACCACTGTTTTAACAGAAAAAGGTTACCTTGATTGATTGGCTTTAATAAAATGTCTTTTCCATTTATGAACATTTCCATATACAAAACTTAAATTATTCCTTCACCTTGCCTTCTGTAATAATGGGTCTGTACCATGAATTAAAACCACGATACGGATGCCAATAATTCGAGGTCTTTTCACCACGAATATCATTCTTAAACAAAATTGCCTGCTGATTACGGTATAAAGGTAAAATGAAAGAATTACCCCTCCCATATCCAAAATCTTGCTGTATTCTTTCTAAAGTATCAGATAAAGACTCCCAAGGTTTTAATTCTTCGGTAATTGGTGATAAATCATATTTACCACTATGAATTTCCCTATTAAAATTGCTTTTATTAATGGTCACAATTTGAGCAGATATTCCTGCGTCTCCCAATATGTTTACCAGAAAATTAGCTGTGTGAAGCTTCGGAATATCCTGATAGGGAACAGCAATTGATACAATATCTAATGGTTTTCTATTATAGGTGAAAATATTATTTTCTTCGTCATATGTAAACCCCGATTCTATTAACTCACTCCTGAAACCATCAATGTCAATTGATTTTGTTATGTATTGCTCAAAATACTGAACCTGCCCAAGATTCAAATCATGCAGTCTGCTTGCCACATAACTAAATAGTGTGCTCTGTCTGTTAAATTGTCCAAAAATACTATTTGGATTCACATAGAGAAAGTTAGCTTCTCTTGACGGAAACACCCTATAATCAATATCAGTTCTGTACTGATATTTAGAAAAATCAACATTTTTTACAAATGTAATGTCAACTTTGTTATCTTGGAATGCATCCAGCATTTCATCTTCGTTGTATATTTTAAAAACTACTTTGTCAAAATACGAGCTGGAATACCACCAATCATCATTTTTTGTAAGTTTCAATTCGGTATCCGATATAGAGTAGAAGCAATATGGACCTGTACCATTAATATCTTCCTCCATATCATATGACTGTGACAAAATAGGGAATGTAAGCTTTTTAATAAATTCTCTATCCGGCTCTTTCAGTGTAATTTCAAATCTGCTACTGCTGATAATATTAAACTCCTCAACATTGTCAATGATATCAGTTTTATAAAAAGGGCTGTCATATTTATCCATTTCTATTAATGTGAACCTGACATCATATGAAGTTAATTCACTTCCATCGTGAAAGCGTACTCCATCATTTAATGTAAAACCGAAAGTCTTATACCCCGTGTTACTAAAATCAGCCACTAAATATGACTCGTATCTGCTTTCACTTAATTGGATAAATAATGATTCATATATAAAGAATGATATATAGTTTACATATTTATTTGTAGTTATAAATGGATTCATGGAATCTATTGGCTCGGTTACCAGCGTGAGTGTTCCTCCCGAAACTGGGCCCCCGTCAATAAGTTTAACCTTCTCGTCAACAGTAATTGGTAAGTTGTCATGAATAGTCGGAAAAACGACAGGTTGCTCTACAAACACTTCACTTGAAGTGCAACCTGAAAATAACGAAATAAGACAAATAATAGAAACAATTACGTATACTATATTTTTTCTCATATAAGACCTCATTCATACATCATATAAAGAGCTGCTCCTGTTCCACTTACACCTTTACCGCCCCTATGTGAAAAAAAGTATTCCTTTTCACAAACAGTACATCTATTTACATCTCGAATATGTGAATTTCTGATCCCTTCATCGAGCAATGTTTTCTTAATAATATCCACTAAATCAATATACCACTTGTCACCTTTGTTTGAAAATGAACCGGTGCACTCGGGAAAAGCATCGAAAAACTTCTCATACACTTCTGTACCCACTTCAAAACAACATTTGTGTATGCATGGTCCTATTACAGCGAAAATATCCTCACTTTTACAGTCGAAAGTATCCTTCATGATTCCCACTGCATTTGATGATATTTTTTGCAGCGTACTTCGCCATCCTGAATGCACAAGACCAATTACTTCCTTATTGCTGTCATATAAGTACACTGGTACACAATCGGCATGGAAAGTTACAAGAGCCACATTTTTGTCAGAAGTTATAAGTCCATCACACTCATCAAATGTTCTCTGCCTTAAAATCCCCATACCTGCATGTCTTTTATCAACAACACAAACTTTACTTCCATGGACTTGCTTTGTTAAAACCATGCATTCCATAGGTATACCGGTACTTTCAGATAGTATTCTAAAATTCTCTCTTACATTTTCTTGGCAATCATCCCGGTTAAAGTTTAAATTCAGCCAGTTATAAGGGGCATTACTTACACCTCCATGCCTGGTTGAAAAAATAGCCTTGGTTTTCATATTATCATTCACTGGAATTGGAATCCACATGTCAGGGAAATATTTTCTCATACAAATCAGAAGCCTCCGAGCATCAAACCAAAATATATAAATGTGTTCAAAATAAGCTGAATCAGCAAGATCTCCTTATTAGATTAACATACGGATTATCCCTATACAAGTGGAATTTCAAGCCTGTTAGGCTTGAAATTATATAATTTTACTTTGAATAAAGTATTACATATTTATTTATATATTACTAAACAAGCACAGGTTGTATTTGCTCCCCATTAAGGGCTGCTTCTACTGCATTGATAAATAAATCCAAGCAACACATGAGTGAGTTATACTTTTTTTCAGGGCTATCTTGTCTAAATGGTACAAAATATATGTTTTTCGTGTTTAATAATATTCCGATGTTCTTTGCATTCGAGCCTAATCCATCATTTGTAGCAATACCTAAAAGAAGTGGTTTGTTATTTCTTAAATGTGCTTTACAAGCCATCGTTACTGGAGTATCGGTTATACCGTTTGCAAGTTTTGAAAGAGTGTTTCCCGTGCATGGCATAACTACCATAAGGTCAAGTTTCTTAGTAGGACCAATTGGTTCAGCATTAACAATTGTATCAACACAATCTTTCCCCGCGATTATTCTGATTTTATCAATAAAGTATTGAGCTGAACCAAATCTTGTGTCTGTAGATTTAACCATATAAGATACAATAGGAAGTATATCAGCACCTAAGAATGCTAACTTCTCCATTTGTACCAATGAATTTTCAAGGGTGCAAAATGAACCAGTCAATCCAAAACCTATTTTTTTCCCGGCTACACTCATGTTTTATTACTCCCTTCTACTAAAGCATTATCAATGGTTTTCTTAATTATCTCAGCAGCTGTTAACGGTGCTACTTTCCCCGGAAGGCTTAGAGCCCAATCAGTTTTTAGACCAAGTTTTTTAGCATACTCAAAATCTATCCCGCCTGGAATAGATGCTAAGTCCAACAGATAACTGTCTGAACGGACTTTATCTAATATATCAGGCGTAATGTATTGATGTGGTATTGTATTGATTATTACATTCATGTCTGATACATATCTCTCCAGATCATTTAGATGGACAGGCCTATAACCGCATGTTTCTATCCAGCTTAGGTCAGGGAATTTTCTAGCTCCAACCCAAACCTCTGCATTAAAGCCAGCTAATATTCTTGCTAACACTTTACCAATCCTACCATAGCCCAGAATTAGTATTCTGCTGTTGTGTATTGTCTTGGGGATTGAGTTTATAATTAATCCAACAGCACCTTCGGCTGCAGGTATGGCATTTAATACCGCCATTTCTTCCCGGTCAAGTAAATCAACATAGAATATACCTTTGTTCTTAAGGGTCTGTCTCGTTTCCACGCCTATTTTGCCTGCTATAAATAATGTGGTTTTTGGAATCATCTCAATTAGGGAGTTAATAGGAAGATTTTCTTCTGAGTAAGGCATATTAACAAATCCATGTGGGGACATTAATGGTATGCCACATACTACAATATCGCAGTCAGTTATTTGGGTTAATTTCTTGTTTTGAATATTCTTTTTTTTATCGAAACCATATATTTCAACACGATGATATTCTTTCTTTAATAACTCAGAAAGATAAAAGCTTCTCATATCGCCACCGATAATGAGATACCTTGGTTTTTGCATAAAAATACCCCCTGTATTCTTGTGGATTTACATATAGTCCATCCTATGTGAATCAGGGGATTCAAGTGCTTGTTCGCTTTGTATTATTATTTCATTTTATCCATAAGCCCGGGATCGAAATCAATATCACCTATGGCAGAAAAGCCAGCACGATCAGAGCAAAAAACGTATTCAATGATCTGTTTAACGCTATCAACCGATACCTTATCAATGCTGCTTAGTATTTCCTCAGGAGTTTTTATTTGTCCTAACATCAGTTGGGATTTACCCATACTGCTCATCCTACCGCTTGTGCTGTCCAGACCAATAATATAACTGCCTTTCAACTGATTTTTTGCTTTCTCAATATCGGACTCTGACAAGAATTCTCTTGTCATTGAGATAATTTCATCACCAATATGACTGATTACATCCATATAACGTTCGGGACTTGATGCTGCATAAATAACAAATGTACCTACATCCCTATAAGTTGAAGGATAGGAATATATTGAATAGACAAGACCTAACTCTTCACGTATCCTTTGAAACAAGCGCGAACTCATCCCATCCCCCAGCATATTATTTACTGTTAATAACGAATACATGTTATCATCACCATTTTTAACACCAGGAAACCCCAGGCACATATGAATCAGCTCAGTTTCTTTTCTTTTTACCTTCATGCTTCTTATGAATTCTGGCTTACTCGAATCTATTTTACGGTGGTTGTGAGCCTTCCAGTCACCGAAATATTTTTGGGATAACTCAATCAATTCATCTTCATCAAAATTTCCTGCTACAGAAATAACACTGTTCTCAGGTACATAAAAGGATTTTATGTGCTCAATTAAGTGTTCTCTCTTAATTGCAGATATAGTTTCATGACTCCCAAGTATGGGATAACTTAACGAATTTCCACTCCAGATTGTTTCGGATAGCATATCATGAACCAATTCTTCTGGATAATCTTCGTACATGCTTATTTCTTCTCCAATAACCTTCTTTTCTGCTTCTATATATGCTGGGTCAAATCTGGAGCGAAAAAGCATATCAGAAATCAATTCCATAGAGGTTTCCAAATCCTCATCCAGAGTCTTTGTGTAAAAACAAGTGCATTCTTTTCCTGTAAAAGCATTAATCTGACCACCCACATTTTCTATTGTCATTGCTATATCTTTAGCTGTTTTTGTTTCAGTTCCTTTGAAAAGCATATGCTCTATGAAATGAGAAATTCCATTTTTCTGTTGAGTTTCATAACGTGATCCTGTACCAATCCATAGTCCAAACGATACAGAACGTACAAAGGGTAAGTTTTCGTATACAAGAGTTAGTTTGTTATCTAGTGTAAATTTTTTATACATTATTTCTCCTCAAATTTAAGTTTTTTATCAATTCTATGTATCAGTGTCCGGCCCATCAGTATCTTTAAGGCTCAATTCAATCAAATGTTTATATTGTCCGTCTAAATTCATCAAAGTGTCGTGATCACCCTGTTCAACTATACGGCCGTGGTCAATAACATAAATCTGGTTGGCTTGACGTATAGTGGAAAGACGGTGAGCAATAAATATGGACGTCCTACCTGTTGTTACACTTCTCATGGATCTTTGTATCATTTCCTCAGTTTCGGTATCAATATTGGCTGTTGCCTCATCTAATATTAAAACCGCAGGATCCAACGCTATTGCTCGAGCGAAAGAGATGAGCTGTCTCTGTCCTGAAGAAAATGTGGCTCCTCTTTCTTTTACCTCTGAGTTTATGCCATTGTCTAATGAATCAACAAAATGGTCTGCACAGGCTATTCTAATTGCTTTCAAGATATCATCATCAGTCAGTTCAGTATTATTAATCCGAATGTTTGATGCTATATCACCAGTGAAAAGAAATACGTCCTGCTGAACTACGGCAATTTTCCTTCTTAATTCAGTAAGACAGTATTCTTTAATATCAATGCCGTCGATTAGGATTTGACCTTTCTGGATGTCATAAAAACGTGTCATTAAATTAATTATAGTTGATTTTCCAGAACCTGTTGAACCAACAAATGCAACATTTTCCCCAGGTTTTATATGGAAACTTACATCTTTAAGCACCCAGTTTTCATCGTTATAGGCAAACCATACATTTCTAAACTCTATTTCTCCTCTAAGGTTCTCGCAGTCAATGCCAGTTTTTAAATCTTCAATATTTTCGTCTATGTCCATTATCTCGAATATTCTTTCAGAAGAAATAACTGCAGATTGTAATCCTGTATATTTATCGGCAATCTCATTGATTGGCTTGAAAAACTCTCTTACATATGTAATAAAAGTATATAACACTCCATATTCAAAAGCTCCTGAAATTACATCCCCTGCGCTAACCCATATAAGTGCAGCAATAGCAAGATTGTTTATTACTTCTACCACAGGACGTCCTAAGCTATTTAGTATAATTTCTCTAAAACTTGCTTTGAAATACTCCCTTTCGAGCTTTCTGTACTCATCAAATTTCTGCTTTTCACGGTGGAAAATTTGGACTATCTTCATACCGCTAATATTTTCAGCCAGAAAACCATTTATTCTACCTATCATTTTCTTCATTTGGATGAAATTCTTCCTTGCAGCTTTGCGATATATAATTGCAATAATTGCAATTATTGGAACAACGGATATTGCAACAGTTGCCAATGTTGCATCCATAGAAAACATAACCCAAATGAGCCCAATAATCATAACTACATCACGAAATAAATTGATCAAAACCCCTGAAAATAATTCGTTTAGTGCCTCAACATCGTTTGTCACCCGAGTCAATAGTCTTCCAGATGAAAAATGATCAAAGAACTTCATCGCCATTCTTTGAATTTTATTGAACAATTCGGTACGAAGTCTATGCATTATATTTTGACCAACATAATTAAGAAGATAGGTTTGCAAATAATTTAATGATGCACCCAACAATATGAGTCCGAAAAAGACAAGTGCAAGTTTGTTTATCGCTGCTTTTTCATAAACTTGTGGTACTAAGTAATCGTCAATAATCTTCTGTAATATTATAGGCTTTGCCAATACCGTTGCGTTAATTACAAAAGCCATAAAAATTGCTAGAATAATCTGAAGAATATGAGGCCTAAAATAAGACATGAGTCTGCTCACATTAGCCTTTCTACTATAAATACCCTCTTCGCTTTTAGCTTGTCGTTTGTTCTTTATATCAGTCATTCTGGTCATTCTTTTGCTCCCATATTTTCGTCAGACATTTCGGACTGTGACATATATACCTTATAGTACTCCCCTTCCAGCTCCATAAGTTCCTGGTGAGAACCGTGCTCAATAATGGTACTGTCTTCAAGGTAGACAATATTATCTGCATACATAACGGCCGAAACCCTATGAGAAATGATTATTCCGGTCCTATGTTTTAAAATATTTTTTATGTTGCCTATTATTTCTTTTTCTGTTTCTGTATCAACGGCGGATAAGCTATCATCCAAAATTAATATGCATGGATTTTTAGCTATTGCACGGGCTATTGATACTCTCTGCCTTTGACCACCTGATAACATAACTCCTCGCTCTCCTACGACAGTATCGAAGCCTTCAGGAAATTCAAGAATATTATCATATATGCTTGATATTTTTGCTGCTTGCTCAACCTCTGCATCGGTTATACCACCGTGATAAAAACTTATATTGTCCTTTATGGTTGTAGAGAAGAGAAAGTTATCCTGTGGCACAAATCCAATAATCTCCCTTAAGGTTTCTAATGAAATTTCATTAATATCAATACCGTTTATAAAGATTTGCCCATTATTAATTGGATAGAGCTTTAACAATAGATTGGCAAGTGTTGTTTTTCCACTGCCTGTTTTTCCAATAATCCCAAGGGTTGAACCTGCAGGAATGGTCAGATTTATGTCTTTGAAAACAGGGTTTCTGGTCTGGGGATAAGTAAATGTGAGATTTTTTATTTCAATATCATAATTTTTAATATTATTTTCTATACCCTCTGGGATATCGCTTTTCTCACTAAATATATCATTTAGTCTACCAGCAGATGCAGCCCCTCTCTGCCAAACCTCAATAATCCTGCTAATATTGATTACAGGCCTCATAATTAAAGCCATATAAGAATTAAAAGCAATGAAATCTCCCAAAGATATAGCTCCTTGCGATACCAATTTACTACCATAAATTATGAAGACTAAAAAACTAAAGCCAAAGCATATTTCAGTGACAGGTCCTAATGAGCCTGAAACCCTAACCATTCGCATATGAGTCTTTACATTATTTCTGCTCAAGTTGTCAAACTTCTCCATCTCGGGTTCTTCTTGAGCAAATGCTTTAACTACTCGGATTCCCATAAGGTTTTCCTGTACACGTTCAGATATTGCAGCAAATGCTTCCTGCACCTTTTTAAACCTGTTCCGAATTGTTTTTCGCAATATTATGGTAATTGCCACAACTATAGGTACTGGTGCTAATGCGATAATGGTTAGTATCGGTTCAATTGTCCCAACCATATAATAAACAGAAACAGAGTTTATCAAAACTCCTTCTATTAATGCCACAAAACCAAAACCGAAAACTCTTCGTATTGCATTTATATCGTTTATTGCATATGCAATCAAATCCCCTGTCTGGTGGTTGTTATAGAAATTCACAGGCAAAGTTTGAAGATGTTTAAATAGCTTGCCTCGTAGATAACTTTCCACATATCGGCAATTTCCAACAAGATAGTATCTCCACCAAAAACGAAGAACAAATCCCGCTACAGCAAGCCCAATCATCAAAAGAAGTAAGGCACCAACTTCTTTTCGGGTACCTTGCCCTGCATTTAGCATGTCTGTGACGTTTCCCAGTACTTTCGGAATACGAAGTGAAACAAATGAAGAGATAATTAATAATATGATACCCGCTATGTAAGAATATCTGCGCTCTTTGATGAAGTTTAAAAGTATTTTTTTAACTACCATTTTGTCTCCTTAAGTCAATAGAAAGGACAATCCTTTTTTACAGATTGTCCAAATCATATATGAACTTAGTTCTATTATAAGGCATTTTCAAGTATTTTTCCACTGATATTTATAAAGAGGTCTATAACGGTATTTAC
>JAAYPS010000090.1 GCA_012519655.1 Clostridiaceae bacterium
ACTACAACTGAATCAAAAATAAGCGCCGGCTTTTCTTGAATTTGGTATTGATTTACATAATTTTTCTTTACACCTTCACGTCCATTATATATAATTGATTTAAAAAATGAAAGATTTATCAATAAATACAATGCTCAACATCTTGACAAGTTAATTCTTGCTTTTTTCAAGCAACATATATGTGTGTTTTTAATTTGTATTTTATCGAGCATCAGCATATTTATTCTACAAAGCAAAATGTCAACTTGGTGAATACCGAATAACGTCTTTTGTTACAAATATTAACATATGGCTTTTTAACAGAAAATGGGTTTAGTTAAAATTCAATTCCTCTTCTGCCTGTTACTCCCAAATCAAATGGGTGTCGATGCTTGACCATCTCTGTAATATAATCCGCGTTCTTTATAACCCATTCAATTGGCTTATGCCCTGTTATGATCAATTCAAGCATATCGGGCTTATCTTTGATAATACTAGAAAAAAGAGACTCATCTAGCATACCTAACTGATAGGCATCAAGTGCTTCGTCCAATATTAATACATCACATTGTCCAGTAACTACAAGCTCCAGTGCTTGTTTCAAATTTGCATTATGTATGCGTGTAGTATCTTCTTTCTCTGTCACTTTCATTTCATTTGAAAATTTAGTAGTGGCTGCCCCTCTAAATATCTTTATACCAGATAAATGCTGTAGCTGTTTTAGTTCACTTGATTGCATTTCTTTTAGGAATTGTACGATAACAACCTTCTTACCGCAGCCGCTTGCACGTAGAGCTAACCCGAGCGCAGCGGTAGTCTTTCCTTTTCCATCACCGTAATATACATGGGTTAAGCCTTTATTTGCCATTATTTCAACCTCTCAAAATATTTGTATTCTGCAAATTGCGGCGCCTGTTCCCATGCGCCTTTGTCAATAACGATTTCATACCCGCAGCAATTTGGCACATGCCAGTCATAATAAGTCTGGTCTGACTTGGCAAATTTAGACATGATGGACATAATGGTACCGCCATGTCCCACTACGGCCAATTTATTTAATTGGCGCTCTATTGCATCGCGAACCACAAAATCAAATGCCGTTTGCACGCGTACTTTGAAAGTAGTTTTGTCCTCACCGTTGGGACACTGCCCTTCACAGTTACCATCCACCCATTCTCGGTATGCCATATCACAGATCATTTCATCGGCTGTACGTCCCTCAAAATCACCAAAATCCATCTCACGCAAATCTTCTATGATGTGAATGTTTGCATTTGGAAAGCAAATCCCAGCTGTTTGTATTGCCCGCTGCATAGGGCTTACATAAGCATCAATAATATCTTCTAAAACACCAGTAGACTGTGCTTGCGCAACGCCCTGTTCACAAAGAGGCTCATCAGTGCACCCGATATACCGTCTTTGCATATTACCTATTGTTTTTCCATGCCTAATCAACAACACACTCAACACAGAGAACACAGAGGGACGGTTCTTTTGTGTTATTTGCACAGTTTGCACAAGGGGACGGTTCTTTTGTGTTATATCAGGTGTCCCATTCATCTTAATTGACGTCTGACCTATTACAGTTTTGTTGAAAATCTTCACCTCCAATTCAAGTCCAACACTAGGGTACGACAAACTGTGTAAGTATCTACTTTCTGAGAATCCACAGTCTAATGACAGACCGTATTAGAATCTACTTTCGTGAACTAATACAGGGTCTCGACTTCTTTTTCTCTGTATTTAGAATAATAAGCTAATCATAAGAATAAATTAGTGAAGGATTCTATATGGAAAATGTCTCTTTTTGCGATAGTTTTAAATCTCCACACAGTCTAGCGGTTCTTTTGAAATTAAAACATATGCTGCATTCATCTTAATTGTTGTTTTTATCCCTTTCCTTAACATAGGGTTCCACGACACAAAAGAACCGTCCCCCTGTGTTAACCCCTGTGTTAAATAACACAAAAGAACCGTCCCTCTGTGTTATTTGATTACTATGGGGATGCCGCATACAAGGCGCACAACCCGCTCTGCAGCCTGAGCAAGGCGATTACATAGCCTGCCTGTCGCTTCCCGCGCGTCTCGTTCTGTACGTTCAACCGGAATTATTCCGCTACCAACCTCATTACATATCACAACACTTTTCTTCAAAAGCTCATCATACAGATTAGCGCTTCCATCTGGATCAGAAAAAACCATATCCTGCAGATTATTCAGTACAGGTCTCTCATCCATTACTGCATTTGCAATATCCGAATCCGTGAAACCTAGCGATTTAACATATTCTGTTTTACCTGAAGCCGCTGCACCTATTACCAATATCATAGAATCACCACCTTATTCGCGAAAACCAACACAGCCACCGCGAGCAGTTCCGCAAATTGTATCCAATATCCTGAAATATCCCCACTCATACCGCCAAACTGCTTTTTGGACATGAAATAAATATATATGGCACAAATGGCTGTAGTAATAGTTATAGCTATACCCGTTAATCCTCCAATTAATATCAATGATGCCGTACACAATGTAAATATGAAGCAAAGAGCAATTGTCACTCTTCCCCTGTTTGAAGTGCTACTTGTAGTATAGAACAAACCTTGTGAGCCAATGCCTAAAAAATGTAAAACACCAAATCCAACAGTTGAACGTACCATAATGTGTATTATACCGAGCAGCCATAGTGTTTGTGTCTGGCGTGGAATCTCAGTACAAAGCGCAAAATAAATAAGTAGGTAGGCACTGGTGAAAATGGCAGCAAATGCGCCTGTATGCGGATCTTTTAATATCTCACGTTTTCTTTCGGGTTCAGCATGACTTGCCAGCGCATCAACTGTGTCACAGAAACCATCTAGATGAATTCCGCCTGTAATTGCAATGGGTATAAGCGTCAACCCTGCTGCAAAAAGAATGGTTCCGATAGTCAGCACATTACAGAGCCACATCCACCCCCACAAAATCAAGCCAATAACCATTCCCACAAAAGGGAATGCGCAAAGCATATATTGCATATTGGCTTTAGTCCACTCAACACGTGGCATAGGTATTTTAGAAAACAGTGCAAATGCAATGACAATAGATCGCAAAATACTCATAGCAAGCTTCCTTTCAATACGAGGGGTATTCCACATACCAGCTCATATACACAATCAAAACGCTCGGCCAGTGCAATATTGAGTCTGCCCAGAGTTTTAATATATTCTTGTGTACCTTTATCGTATTTCACACCGTCGCTACCAACATCATTTGTGACAACAATAAGCGTCTGACATTGGGATTCAAGGAATTCGATATCAGAGAGAATTTTGTCATGAACATCTATGATATTGCCATAACAGTCAAACATCTCATTAGCAGTTAAATTGCACATACATTCCAGCAAAACCGTACTGTTCTGTGGTATTCGAATTCTTCTGATATCCCTATCGCATTCGATGGTAATAAAGTTTTTGCTCTCACGCATTTTTCTGTGCTGATCAACCTTTTTTTGTCCTTCTTCACCAAACACACGCATTGTTGCAATATAATAACGGGGTAGAGAAAAACGCATGGCAAGTGCTTCAGCATATGTGCTTTTTCCACAGGCTGAGCCCCCAGTTAACAATATCCGCATAAAATTCACCTACATTCCAATATCTTTATACGTCATAAGGTCATGATATACTGCAAGTGCCATATCAATAAGCGGTAATGCTGCAACTGCTCCAGTACCTTCACCCAGTCGCATATCTGCATGAATAATAGGAGATAACTGCAGGCTCTCGAGTACTGCCTTACATGCAGGTTCTGCAGAAACATGGCTGGATATCATATAGTCTCGGGCTTTAGGAGACACCCTTGCAGCAATGAGTGCAGATACTGCGCTGATAAACCCGTCAATGACGACAGGAATGCCGTATATAGCACCTCCAAGAAACACACCACAAAGCCCGGCAATATCAAATCCACCAACCTTTTGCAGTACATCAAAAGCATCTGTTTCATCTGGGTTGTTTATTTTGATAGCACGCTTTATCGCATCAATCTTTCTGGCAAGGCCCACATCAGACAGTCCTGCGCCGCGACCAGTTACCTTCTCAACACTTAAGTCCAAAAGCACCGACGCTACAGCGCTTGAAGTGGTAGTATTACCAATGCCCATCTCACCCGTGGCAATAATTTTATACCCCTTAGCTTTACAATCCTTCACAAGTTCAATACCAGTTTGTATAGCCTGCTCTGCTTGCTCTATTGTCATGGCAGGACCTTTTGTCATGTCCTTTGTGCCATCTGCAATATGCTTGTCAATAATACCTTTCTCACTTATGCGAGTAAACATGCCTATATCGACAGCTATTATGTCTGCATTTGCTTTCTTGGCCATAATGCATACAGAGGAGCGCCTTTGTGCGATAAAACCTGCCATCACGGCGGTAATTTCGCCAGGAGTTTGTGCAACCCCTTGAGCAAGTACACCATTATCAGCACACATCACAATGGCGGCTCTTTTGTCCAACCTTACATCTGAATTTGAAAAAATTCCAGCAAGCTTCACAACTATATCCTCAAGAACCCCTAAACTGCCTACTGGCTTTGCAATCTCGTCCCATCGTAACATAGCTTTTTCCATTTCAGTTTTGTCAAGATTTTTTATGTTGTTAATTTGCTCTGTGAAAATCATATCTAAAGTCCTCCATCTCTTGTAATTTCCATTTTTCAAGTTTATTTATAAATAAATGAAACACGGATATTGAATGTGTCTTCCCTAATTAGTTCGGTTTATTTCATAAGTAAATGTTCAAAAAAACATAGATTAGGCCCTTTTGTTATTTCCATTGTTCCAGCTTACTACGCATCCATGAGTAAACGTCCATGGAATACACTTCATCGAGATTTTTAGCAGACAGTACCTTGTCGATCTGTCCTGATGCTTTTACCTTTCCCTTATCAAGCAATAGCGCTTGCTTACCATATGCCTTAGCAAGACTTAAGTCATGTACAACCGATACAACTGCCCTGCCCGGGCTCTTTAACCACTCCTGTATTAACGCGAATGTCTGTTTCTGATACATGAGATCTAAGTGATTTGTTGGCTCATCCAATATTAACAATCTTGGGTTTTGGGCTAGTATTTGAGCTAAAAATACACGCTGTAGTTCGCCTCCTGAAAGTGTTAAAACAGATTGCTTTAGCAACGGAGTAAGTCCCGTCATTTCAATGGCTTCTGCAATGTGCCGTTCATCATCTTCATCTTGACGAGAGAATATTCCAGGAGCATAAGCATAACGCCCTAATCGGATAACCTCCTGTACTGTAAATGAAAAATTAGTATAATTGTTTTGAGCCAAAATACCAATCATTCTTGCCCGCTCATGGGATTTGTATTTCCTGATATCCTTTTTGTCAAAGTAAACTTCTCCTTTATACTCTACACCTTGCGAGATAGCATTGATGATGGTGCTTTTACCTGCACCATTTGGTCCTACAATCATCAGCCACTGCCCGTTGTTGACAGTAAAGTTCACATTGTCAACAATGGTTAAATCACCGTATTGAACTGTCATATTCTTTACTTCAAGCATGGGATTTCCTCCTTGAAGTATAAAATATATAGATGAACAATATCGCACCTATAAAGGACGTAACAACACCAATGGGCAGCTCCAGTGGATTAAGCAATATTCGTGCAACCAAATCTGCCAGCATTAAGAAAGTTGCGCCTGCGAATATAGAGGCGGGAAGAAGTCTCCTGTGGTTAGGTCCTGTAATCATCCGCACCATATGCGGTGTCACCAACCCTACAAAACCGATTGTTCCACCAATCGATACACACACACCTATGAGCCCGGAAACGCAGATCATGACGACAAGTTTAACTCTTTTAACATTCACGCCAATATGCCTCGCATTATCTTCACCAATAGCAAATGCGTTCAATTCACGAGCATTTAGAACAATCACACCACCAAAGCTCATCAGGGCTATTAAAAGAACCAATGCGTTATCAAAACTACTGCCAGCTAAACTACCCATTGTCCAGAAGGTAATATGTTTAACTTTGTCTGGAGCAAATGTGATAATGAGCGACAATATGCTAGATACAAACATGGAATAGATCACACCAATGAGAATGATGGTATTTGTTGATAAAGAAAAATCCATTTTATAGGCAAGCGTAAGGATAATAATAAGCGAAACAAATGCGAATGCCATGGCCATTACCATAGTGCCTGCAAAAGGTAGTGAAGGCATTTTAATACCAAGCACTATGGCAATAACAGCACCTAATGATGCACCAGCTGACACACCCATTGTTGAGCCATCAGCTAAAGGATTACGCAATAATCCCTGCATTGCTCCGCCACAAAGTGAAAGCGATGCGCCAGTTAGTGCAACGCAAACAACACGAGGTAACCGAACCGATAGGATGATGGATGGCGATGCAATTGTATCTGGAATAGGTGTATTAAAAATGGAATTCCATATAATTGTGATCGTATCCCTTATGGGAACGCTAACACTACCCATAGAAACACAAAGTGCAAAAGTTAACACCGTGACTCCCGCAAATATGGCATATTCGTACACATGGAAACCTTCTTCTTTGTTACGCACTTGATTCCTCCAATTCAATGTTACTGTTCAACAGTACATCTATAAGCTGAATTTCGCTCATGTTAGACAGTTATATCTTCTCAGGTAACTGTGTATAGCAATCAATTCAACGATGGTGTTCATCCTCTATAGGCAATTGCTATATCGTTGTTAACTTACTTGGATTAGTCTAGCTCAGTAGAGCCATAAACGAAATCGTATAGTATCCTTGCGCCGTCGGCAAGTCGCGGCGTAGGGCGGGATAGCTCATCGTTTTGAAGATTTAATATCGAGCCATTTTTAACGGCAGTCACATTTTCCCATCCTGCTCTATTCATAATCTCTTCTTCAGGTCTTGGACCTTCGCCAAAGTACATCGCAATTGTCACAATATAGTCTGGGTTGCGCTCAATTACTTGTTCTTCAGAAATTGCCCCCCAGCCATTTATGTCGCCAAAACAATTTTTAAGACCGAGCATTTGAGCAATCTCATTCATAAATGTACCATTTCCTGCCGTCCACAGTCCGTATTCGAGAGGGGAAACCTCGAAATAGATAGTTTTTTCTTCATTACCTGTAGCCTTTGATGATAACTCAAAAAACGTATCTTTCATGGATTCAATTATAGTTTCTGCCTCTATATTCTTATCCATTAAAGTGCCTATCATTGAGATAGCAGTGTACACCCCCTCGATGTCAGTTTCCTTGGAAACCACTACCTCAATTCCAGCTGCTTCAAGTGCCGCAACCTGTTCTTCGGTCTGGTCCATCGTGCTCATCAGCACCACCTGCGGATTCAAGCTAATGATTTGTTCAATATTTGTGTTAGCTCCTGATTGCACTGCAGGTACATCTAAAACTTCCTGTGGATAATCACAGTATTCACCACGGCCCACAAGTGTTTCTCCTGCCCCAATGGCATAGAGAATCTCGCAGTCGGAAGGAAACAGAGCAACAACCCGAGTAACTGGCCCATCCAACTTTACTTCTCTACCAGCCATATCAGTTACTATGATGGCGGGCTCTTTAGTCTTGGTTGTGGAATCTGGTGTTGATTTGACAGAAGGTGTCTGTTCAAAGGTTTTTTGAGGCGTCATTTCATTCACCTTTGAGCATCCAGTAAGGACAGATGTCAGCATAAATACTCCTAATAGCAAAATGAAAATTCTTTGGCGTTTCATACTTAGAAAGCCCCTTTCTCTGATATTTCAAATGAATACATGGAAGGAGCAAATGAAAATGCTCCCAAAATAGGGAGCAAAAATTATTGTACATAAAAATAGCTTGCCCCGCCCCCAAGTGGAAAATGTGTAAACAGGTCTCCCGGCTTGGCTTCATCCTTCTGAGCGCCTTCCCGCATATTGCAGTGGCAAATTGCTCAATCGTCAGCTTCACGGTTATTGGGATAGCTCGGAAATCTCATCCGAATTCCCTCGGTGCGTTACTACACCGGCGCTTACGCGCAAATACACACGCTATATATTCATTTATAATTCTATATTACATCAACCATTAAAGCTTTTCAAGATCCAAAGATGTTGAAAAACAAAATAACGTTTTTATGTATTAATAATGACTGATTGCAAGCAAAGATATACAATAAAAAAATTATATATCAATAATATTTGATTATGATACAATTTCTAAAAATATAAATACTATTTATCATTCAATATAATACGATATCAGATAATAGCCCTACTCATATCTCGCACATAGGCTTTCACATGTGGAATACAGTCCTCTTTGTATTCTGCGATCAATTTTACTATAGCGCTTCCCACAATTACGCCGTCAGACAACGACGCCAAGGCTTTGGCTTGTGCTGGTGAGGATACACCAAAACCAACGGCGCATGGGATTCCCTTCACTTGCTTCACCAAGCTAATCATCTCATCTATATGTGATCCGATTTCGTTCCGTACGCCTGTGGTCCCCATCGAAGATACACAATAGAGAAAACCCTCTGCTTCCTTGACAATCTTCAGGATACGCTCTTTGGAAGTTGGTGCAATCATGGATATGAGAACAATACCATATTGGTCACAGAAGGGCTTTAATTCCTCTTTTTCCTCAAAGGGTATGTCAGGAACGATGATTGCGTCAATTCCGACTTTTCTACAATTTGCCATAAAACGCTCAGTACCGTAAGAATAGATTGGATTAGCATAGGACATAAAAGCCATAGGTATTTGATTCTTTTCACGCACTCTTTCAACCATATCGAATATTTTATCGGTGTTTACCCCTGCTGAAAGGGCTCGTAAACTTGCTTTCTCGATAACAGGCCCCTCAGCTACTGGATCTGAAAACGGGATTCCAAGCTCAATCAAATCCGCACCTGATTCTGTCATGGCATGAATTAGCTGCTCGGTTATCTCCAAAGAAGGATCTCCTGCAGTTATAAACGGTATGAATGCTTTTTTATTCTTAAACACATCATCAATTCTACCCATGAATCTGCACCCCCTGATACTTAGCTATTGCAGCCACATCCTTGTCTCCTCTCCCAGACAGGTTAATCACCATAATTTTATCCTTATCCATAGTGGGCGCCAGTTTGCAGGCATAAGCCACAGCATGAGCGCTTTCAATGGCTGGTATGATGCCTTCTATACGGGAAAGATATTCAAAGGCTCGCACTGCTTCCTTGTCGGTAACTGGAACGTACTGTGCCCTATTAATATCATGAAGATGGGCATGCTCAGGTCCAACCCCAGGGTAATCAAGACCTGCAGAGATGGAATACACAGGCGCAATTTGTCCAAACTCATCCTGACAAAAATACGATTTCATTCCATGGAAAATTCCTAAAGTTCCCGTTGGTACAGTAGCTGCCGTCTTATTTGAATTCACACCAAGGCCAGCAGCTTCACATCCAATCAAGCGTACAGAATCCTCCTTGATAAACTCATAGAATATTCCTATGGCATTACTGCCACCACCAACACAAGCAACAACCACATCCGGTAACTTGCCCTCTTGCTCTAACAATTGCATTTTTACTTCTTTGCCTATAACACTTTGGAAATCACGTACAATGGTTGGAAAAGGGTGGGGACCCATAACCGAACCTAGCACATAATGCGTATCTTCAACACTCTTCGTCCACTCACGCAATGTTTCGTTTACAGCATCTTTCAGTGTCTGAGTTCCGGAGGATACTACATTTACTTTGGCTCCGAGAAGCTCCATCCGATAGACATTTAATGCCTGCCGGTCAGTATCCTCTTTGCCCATGAATATTTCGCACTTAAGGCCTAGCAAAGCTGCAGCCGTTGCTGTTGCAACTCCATGTTGACCCGCTCCGGTTTCTGCAATAACCCTGGTTTTTCCCATCTCCTTTGCTAGTAACACCTGACCTAATACATTGTTAATTTTATGTGATCCCGTATGGTTTAAATCCTCTCTTTTCAAATAAATTTTTGCACCACCCAGGTCCTTCGTCATCTTCTCTGCATAGTAGAGAAGTGATGGCCTACCAGCGTAATTTTTAAGTAGCTTATCCAATTTGCAGCAGAAGCTTTCATCATTTTTATAATACTGATATGCTTCTTCTAATTTGATTACTGCATTCATCAGAGTCTCTGGAATATATTGTCCTCCGTGAATACCAAATCTTCCTTTCATCATTGAACTCCTTTTCTACGCCGAGAGCGCAATTATTTCACGTCTCGTACTTTATTAATAAATGTATTTATTTTTTCCCGGTCCTTATAACCGTCGGTTTCTACACCACTACTAACATCGATACCATAAGGGTTTGTTTGAGAAATTGCCTGTAAAACATTGTCAGAATGAAGTCCTCCTGCCAAAAAGAATGGCTTGCTGATATCATGAACCATCCTCCAATCAAAGGTTTCACCACATCCCCCATACTGGTTTTCTTTATATGTATCCAAGAGCAGGTAATCACAGCTTAATTCCATAGCGTAATAAATATCACGCTGACATTTTACACGGACTGCTTTGATAATGGGTGCTAATGTAAGTGTTCTAAGCTTTGAGATGTAGTCCTCCCCTTCGTCACCATGAAGTTGGATCATGTCAATTATCCCAGTATTACAAAGCTCTACTACCCGTTTGATATCATCATTAACAAATACACCGACAGATTTAATTGTTGAATTTAGCTCTTTTCTCAGTTCCATAGCATGAGAATCACTCACCTGCCTTCTGCTTTGGGCAAACACGAAGCCTATGTAATCGGGTTTTGTCTCATTGATATAATTGATATCTTCTTTTCTTGAAATACCACAGATTTTAATTTTAACCATTGTATGCCACCATTCTTACTTGACCTTAAAACTTCCTAGTTGAATCTCTTATATATTCCGCCAATGATTTTAAAAACTTACTCACAAGGTTGAGTGTATCGTTGAATCTCTATAGACATCGCGGATGACCTTAAAAACTTACTCTTAAACTTGTTCAGTGTAACATTGAATCTCTTATATACTCTGTGAATTACTTATAGGAAACGGTGTTCCTTTCTTTTGCTATGCATATGATCTCGTATATACTCTGTGAATTACTTTCACTATCTTCACTTTGTATAACCGCGTAACTTCATAAGCTGCTCCTTTTTATCTTTGCTTATCATAAGTGTTTCGCCAATAAGAACAGCATTCACATTTGCTGCTTTTAATGCCATAACGTCATGATTGGATGATATACCACTTTCAGCTACATAGATTATTTCTTTTGGAACAAGGTTGCGCAGATTTATGCTGTTATTAATATCCACCCCAAAGGTATGCAGATTGCGGTTGTTCACTCCAATAATTCGAGCACCTGCTTGAATTGCACTGTCAATCTCCCACTCATTATGTGCCTCCACCAAAGCTGATAAACCGAGTTCATCACTTAATTCCAAAAAACTCTTTAGAGTTCCCATATCCAGCAACGAACAAATTAATAAAATTGCATCTGCTCCAATGGCCTTGGCTTCATAAATCTGGTATTGGTCAATGGTGAAATCCTTACGCAATACCGGAATGCTTACCGCTCTGCTAATTTCCGCAAGATATAAATCCTGACCTTTAAAATACTCGGGCTCTGTTAAAACCGATATGGCTTGTGCGCCTGCTTCTTCATATTCCCTAGCAATGTCAAGGTATGGAAAGTCTTCTGCAATAACGCCCTTTGAAGGAGAGGCCTTTTTCACCTCACATATATATGATATATCCTCATTTTTTCTTAACTCAGTCTCAAAGGCAAAAGGCTGTCGCCTAGTATAGCTTTTTTTCCCCTCCATATAATCGCAACTTTCAATTCTATCGATCAATTCCTTTAGGGGATGTGTTAATTTTGCCTTTTCCACTCTAATGCGTGTTGCTTTTGTAATTTTATCTAATATCATATTGCTATCCACTACCCTCTCATACGCAACTAAATAAATTATTTCTACAGCGCCTCAGTACCGATACTACTTTCTAAATCTACTAACACACCATATATCATTCATGACTTACTCATTAGTTAACCTTATAAATTTATGTAGCTGCTCCATTGCTTTACCGGTATCTATGGTTTGAGCGGCAAGTCTTACGCATTCCCTTAAAGTGATATTATTATAGGCCATATAAAGACATACCGCAGAATTCAAAAGAACTACATCTCTCTTTGGGCCCTTTTCTCCAGATAGAATTCTTCTTGCTATATCCGCATTGATTGCTGGATCACCGCCTATCAATTCCTCAGGTTTGCAATACTCAAACCCAAATTGCTTAGGATCGAGAAAGAAACTGTTCACCCTGCCTTGATTTACTTCACACACTGTTGTTCTAGCACTGAGGGATACTTCATCTAAGCCATCATGACCATGAACAACCATAGCTCTTTTTACTTTCAAATTAGCAAGTACTCTTGCCATGGGTGCCACTAATTGCTCATCATATACCCCCAACAACTGGAGGTTTGCATTGGCTGGACTTGCAAGGGGACCTAAAATATTAAACAGCGTTCTTACTCCCAATTCCTTTCTTACGGGAGCAGCATGCCTCATGGATGAATGATAGAGCGGAGCGAATAAGAAACAGATGCCGATTTTTTTTAATATATTCTCACTCTTCTCAACGGGTATATCAATTTTAACGCCTAACGCTTCCAAAACATCCGCACTACCGCATTTACTTGACACACTTCGATTTCCATGCTTTGCTACTGGTATCCCTGCCGCTGATATGATGATGGATGATATGGTTGAGATATTAAACGTAAATGCCTCATCCCCTCCTGTTCCTACAATATCAAGTACATCTCCCTTATGTTGTAGCTTCAAACCAAAATGACGCATACTCATGGCACAAGCTGTAATCTCATCAATGGTCTCACCTTTCATGCGCATGGCGGTAAGAAAAGCTGCAATTTGTGCATTGGTTGCAATTCCTTTCATGATCTCATCCATAACTTCTCTGGTCATCTCTAAAGATAAATCCTCTTTATTTAAAACCTTTCGAATAGCCTGCTGTATCATTTATCCTCCTATCTGCCTCAACAAGAGGCCAATTAACTTATTAACAAGATATAGAATTATAAGTTAAATTTCACTCATCATAATCTTTCGTGATAAGGTGCTCTGTCCTTTCTTTTCACCCATTTGTTAAAAAGTTCTTCATAATAGTTTCTCCCTGTGGGCTCAAAATAGAATCAGGATGGAACTGCAAACCATAGATATCATATATCCTATGTTGCACCGCCATCACCTCGCCATCATTATCCTCTGCAATCACCAAAAGATCGTCAGGTAGAGTTTCCTTTTTTACAATAAGTGAATGATACATGGCAGCCTGGATGACCGGTGCCAAACCATAGAAAATAGGACTACCATTAGCAATGTGAATATCGCTCTTTTTGCCATGCATCAGGTATTTTGCAGCAGTAATTTGGGAGCCGAAACATTCACATATCCCCAGATGCCCTAGACATATACCAAGAATTTTAGCTTCTCCCTTCATGGAATCTATCACGGCTTCAGACACTCCTGCATCTTTGGGATATCCTGATCCAGAAGAAATAATAATGTGTGAGGGCCTTAACGCCTTGATCTCTTCTACAGACAACTCATCGTTTCGAACAACTCGAATATCCGAAGCAAAAGTGCTTGCCAGTTGAACCAGGTTATAAGTAAAGCTGTCATAATTATCTATTATCAATATCATAATATACCTCCATTGAATTGATTTGATTAGCATTTCATTTGCACAAAACCCCTCGGCGAAATCAGCTTTTTACTATTCATACACCTGGCCTGCCTCCTGAATTGCCTTGATTAAAGCTTTGGCTTTATTTCCTGCTTCCTCGTATTCGGTCTCGGGAACACTATCAGCAACAATCCCACTTCCTGCCTGAATATACACCTTGTCATTTTTTTTAATTGCCATACGAATTGCGATACAAGAGTCCATATTTCCAGTAAAATCAATATAACCTATGGCTCCACCATAAATCCCTCTAGGTGACTTTTCCAACTCTTGTATAATCTCACACGCCCTTATCTTTGGAGCACCCGATAAGGTGCCAGCAGGAAGAATAGCTTCTATAGCATCAAAAGCATCCTTATTCTTTTTAAGTACCCCTTCAACTTCAGAAGCTATATGCATTATTCTTGAAAAACGCTGAACTCTCATATAATCCACAACACGTACGCTATTATATTCAGATATTTTTCCCAGATCATTTCTTGCAAGGTCCACCAACATATTATGTTCAGACAGTTCCTTCTCATCTGAGAGCAATTCTTGTTCTAAAGCCAAATCTTCTTCCAGGTCCTTTCCTCTAGGTCTGGAACCTGCAATTGGGAATGTTGTTAGTTTTCCATTCTTTAGCCGGATTAGTGTTTCAGGTGAGGCGCTAATAAGCTGAAGGTCATCATTTCTCATAAATACCATATAAGGGGACGGGTTTGTTGTTCGAAGTACTCGGTATGCATTTAGCAAATTATCCTTATACTCTGTTTCAAAACGCCTACTGATAACCGCCTGAAAAACATCGCCTCGACAAATGTAGTCCTTGGTCTTCTCCACCATTTTTAAATACTCTTCCTTTGTTACATTACAGATAAATTGTGGTTTGCTAAAGATTTGTTCTTTGGTCAAGGGTGTGTCCCCTGTGATCAACTGGGTAAGCTTACCAATGTCAGATACTGCTTTTCCATAGTTTTCAAGCACCTTTTCTGTTTTCATATTCACAATAATACAAATCTTCTGCTTTAAATGATCAAATGCCATAACCTTGTCAAAAAGCATCAAATCAAAATCATTCATTTCACTGCTTTCTAATTTCAAAGTAGGTTCTGCATATCCTATCATTTCATAGGAAAAATACCCAACAAGACCTCCTGTAAAGGGTGGCATTGCGGGGATTTGTGGAGATTTGTATTGACTCATCAGATTTCTTAGAATGTCAAAAGGATTTTGGTCTTTATAGACCTGTGTTTCCCCGTCATCAACAATCACAGTCTTATTCTTGCAGGTTATATGTACAATTGGGTCAAATCCTATAAATGAATACCTTGCCCATTTCTCACCACCTTCAATGCTCTCAAGAAGATAGAATTTTTTACTAATTTTAGATATCTTCCTTAGCAATTGTATGGGCGTTATGATGTCGGCAAAGATTTCCTTACAAATTGGAATGATGCTGTACTTCTTTGCCAACTCTTCAATTTGCTTGCTGTTTGGAGTTATCACATTAAGTTACCTTCTTTTCCATTGATGGGATGGAAAATTCCTTTCCTTTTCATTTAGTACTTGGATGACGACAGCATACCCAATCCGAATAGCATTGCACCTAAAAAAGTATATAAAAAAAGCCCTCATCCCTGTAATTGTAGGGACAAAAGCTTAGCTTCTGCGGTACCACCCGGCTTGATGTATGAAAAATACATCCTCTCATTTTGCATACCATCATATGCACTCCACTGATAACGGACGGAGTTCCCGTAAGCGCCTACTCTCTATAGATTTCAGGCTTCCCTCGCAAGGCCATTCAGAATAGCTTTTGTAGCCGCATTCCCACCAACAGCGACTCTCTGTGTACAATTTGCCAAACCTACTCATCTTGCTCAACGGTTTATAAATATTATTCGGATTATACCAAAAGGAAATTTAGATTGTCAAGTAAAAATTTCATTTATTTTCCACTGTTGGGAGCAAAGATGCGTAGAATGCTTCGTTATACGTTTAGATATCTTTTTTTTCTCGTTTGTGGACTGTTAACTTTTCCAGGTCAGGATGTTTTTATCCGATTAAATACTGTTAAGTCGCTTTCTAGTTACACGCCAATCGGGTAGATATGTATCCATATAACCAACAAAAACTGAATTGTGGCTTTTTTCCAATAAATGCACCAATTCGTGTACTACAACATACTCAAGACACTCTATGGGTTTTTTAGCAAGCTGTAAATTAAACCAAATACGCTTGTCTTTTGTATTACATGTTCCCCATCGGGTTAACATGTTTTTTACTCTGACTGATTCAGCCTCTACACCAATGGTTTCTTCCCATTTCGCAACTAGTTTCGGCAGTATTTCCTTAAGTTGCTTACGGTACCACTCTGTCATAACCTTCTCTCTTTGTTGCGATGTGCTGGACTCCCTGACAGTAAGAATGAGCATATTACCCTTGATCTCCACACTGTTTCTATGATTATGTCTTATTTCCATCCTATACCGTCTACCCCAAACATAGTGACTTTCACCTGAAACATACTCTAGTTGGGTTTGCCGTGGTTGGTTTCCAATTTTTTTGATCTGTTTTTTTATCCAACCAACTTTGGCTGTAGCAAATAGTTTAATTGCCTCATCCTTAACATTTACTGGTGCTGATATCCTTACTTTCCCATTAGGTGGTAATACCGATAAATACATATTCTTTATTTTCTTTCTCTGTACTTCTATTTCAATATTGGAAACAATAATTTTTTTTGCCATAGTATTCGCCTTGCTTTCTATAGATAAAAATTTATGTCCATTATAGCATTGTCTATGTCGTATAGTTTATTTTCTTTGCAATAGATTTACTTTTATCTTTCGTCTCAATTGCAGCACTCAACAGCAGATTCTATGATTACTGTAAAAAATGGTAAATATCTAACAAAATTTTTCATATAATATGGTAAATCCACTGGAATTTTATTGATTGCTTTTCTAAAATATGCTACTCTCATAATTATTAGGAACAAAGCTTATGTTGCATAGGTTGAATATAAAAACATTCTATTTCGTGAGGTGTATGCAATGATAATTGAGAAAATTACTTCCACCACGTCTCAGAAGGGTTATGCTGCTCGAGTTGTACCGATAGAACTGATATACGAGATAAACAAGGATTTTCAAAAGCTGAATGACAACCAACTTCTTGATCCTGATATCCGCGACAATGTGGCTAATGTATATATGTGTGATTTTGCTAACATACCTTTTTCCGTCAAATCAGTTATTGTGACGGCCTCACCTTGCTACATAACAAAGGTATATTTCAATTGGGAAGGCAAGAGAATTCCACTGATAATGCCACCCACTTATATGGATTACATGGATAAGCCTAACGAAATAAAAAAGGATCTACAGGAAATTCTTGCAGATAATAACTATCATATAGAAATAGCCTGGTTACCCGGAAAAATGATTGCAGCAAAAAGTCGTCTTAGCCAATATGGCAAAAATAATATTACTTATATTCCTGGAATGGGAAGCTTTGCTCTGTTGACTACTTATTACTCGGATTTGCCTTGTAATGAAAGCAACTGGGATGATATTACTATGATGGAACGTTGTAAAACTTGCAATGCTTGTATAAAAAATTGTCCAACCGGCGCAATCAGTCACGATAGGTTTTTGGTAAAAGCCGAAAGATGTCTTACTTACCATAACGAGTTTTCAGACGCAAAAGAGTTTCCAACATGGATTAATCCTTCTGCTCATAATAGCATAGTTGGATGTATGCACTGCCAAACTTGCTGCCCTGTTAATAGCAAGTATTTGGATAATATTGTTGAGTTGGATGAATTCAATGCCGATGAAACCGAATGGATTGCACAAGGTATTCCCATAAGCGAGCTACCATCTGAAACAATAGAAAAACTAGAAAGAATAAAAGTTATAAACTTTTATGATAAACTTACTCGTAATATCAAAGCATTGTTAAAAAACTTTTTAAAATTCTAGATAATAAAAAACAATCGCATAAATACGATTGTGTGCTTTATTGGTGGAGGCGACGAGAGTCGAACTCGTGTCCGAAATCGTATCCAAATGAGCTTCTCCGGGTGCATTTCCTGTTTTAAAAATTCCCGCCTTATAACGCCCAGGAAAAGGCTTTATAATTTAGTAGCTTCATAAAATCCCACCGGGCTCAAAGCTTTGCCACGGCTGGTTCCCTGACTTATGACGCCGGCTACCCAAGGTGCAGGAACCCAGGACCGACGGGCTGCGTTATTTACGCAGCAGCTAAAACAAAATTATCGTTTTTAGCGTTTATTTTAATTTCTCGTTTTTTAAAGAGGCCCACGAGAATCCTCTACCCGCTACTCAAGTCTCAACAATCCCGTCGAAACCATTACGCCCCCATATTTAATTGTTATATATTATATCATTAACTTGATGTCTAATTTAATTGTTATATATATTATATCATCAATTTGATGTTTTGTTTCATGGTAATATAAAGTTAATATTCAGTACTTAAATCATCAATATATTTACAGTTATTGATTGTATTCTTTTACTCTTCTATCAATTTCACGCTTTGCATCACGGTCTGCAATATCTCTGCGCTTATCAAATAATTTCTTTCCTCTTGCAACACCTAATTCTACTTTTACCCTACCCTTTTTAAAATATACCTGAGTTGGAATTAACGTTAAACCCTTCTGTTGAGTATATCCTATTAGTTTATTTATTTCGTATCTATGAAGAAGTAATTTTCTATCACGTAAAGGATCCTGATTGAAAATATTGCCTTGCTCATATGGACTTATATGCATTCCACTAACAAAAACTTCAGAGTTCTTAATATAGGCATAACTATCCCTGATGTTAACCCTACCCTGCCGAATGGATTTTACTTCTGTTCCTGTAAGCTCAATTCCAGCTTCATAGGTTTCCTCAATAAAATACTCATGTCTTGCTTTTTTGTTTTGTGCAACAGTTTTAATAACTTGCTTTGCCATGTTTAACCCAATCCTTAAATACTAGCCCCTCATAAAGATATCATCTTACGTCTTTTGTTTTCTTAAAAAAGGCTGGAGTAATATTATATACCTAATGCAAATATAAATCAACTGGTATAAAATATAGGCGTCACGACTCAAAGTACGATTTTTAAGATAATAAAGGACCTCAATAATGAGAGAGCACTATTAATCTTTTATTTTCCTTCTACTAAAGGCTCAAGAACATTCTAATATTCATAGTAATCCCAAGATACTTCCATGTCTAAAAAATTATGTTAAATATTATTTCAGTTACCTATATTTTGAACATTCATAGTTTAGATAAATTCAACTGATAAGAAATACTAAACCCCTTGAAACATAAGTGTTACAAGGGGTTTTGGTACACCATCAGGGATTCGAACCCTGGACGCCCTGATTAAGAGTCAGGTGCTCTACCAACTGAGCTAATGGTGCATATATAACAGTTTTTTGCCTGACAAGATATTATTATACATACATGTTTTTCGGATGTCAACATTTTTCAGTTTTTTATATGTTTTCATCAGACTTAAACTTTAAAATTCATCTTTATACGTTTTAAGGAATTTGTTTACAAGCCCATATCCTTTACAATTTTGCACCTATGCTTTAAGATTAAATTGGCGGTGAAATAAATGATACAGAATAAATTCAACAAATTCTTGCAGCATAGACAAAGCCTACTATTCCAGTATAAAATGGGCGATTTAACTAAAAATGAATTTATAGAGAGAAATTTCGATACAATCTCACGCCTAGGAATAAAGCCATTCTGGAGGATAGACAACACTAAAAAGGCCATTTACAATTACCAATATTATAATGTGCTTGCGAAATACTATTACAGACAGGCTATGGATTTTCCAAAAGGTAGCAAACAAAGAGGTAGCCTATTGTCGCAATCAAATGACTATTATTATGAAAAAGATAAGGTGACCATGAAATTATTAAAGCTTCTTGATTTTAAGAATGTTGAAGCCTATTTTGTTAGAGTAAGGTCAAAAAATTTACAAAACAAGCTATATGAAATAGTCATAAGCGACCCTGATGTTCTTTATGAGATTAATACATTATCCATGCGTTATGGCGGCATGGACGCCGATGATCTAATTCTCCATTCAAAAAATCCTACTATTTTAAGGCAGCTTAAAGAAGAGGGTGTTTTTCTGGATGAAAAGAAAAAGTCTGTAACGGATAGCTATATAAATCAAAAATATTAGCATAATATATTTTAAATCGCAAAATTATGTATATTACTCAAAATATACATTGTATTCTCATCTCCATATCCGGTAAAAATATAATCAAACATATAGAGAGGTGAGAAAAATGGCAAGACGTGGAACTCCATTAGTTCCCTCAAAAAGAGAAGCCTTAAACAGATTTAAAATTGAATGTGCTAAAGAAATTGGTTATGAGCAATTTGTTAAAGAAAACAACGACCACTACAAAGGTGACCTCCCATCTTATATAAACGGTAAGCAAGGTGGGCCCATAGGCGGACAGATGGTTAAGCGAATGATAGAAATGGCTGAAAAAATGCTTTAGAGCAGCCGAACCCAAATATGACACATGGTAAAATGCCCATAATAACAGATCTGCGTTTTTTAAGGACGCAGATCTTATTTTTGTAGTTCTATGCTCATTTTGAATAATTAATTGTACCGATAATCAAAAATTCTTTTTGCTTTTTTTTCTGTTCTGGGAAGAGCACCTATATCAACACATTTGCATGATATTTTTATTCCTATTTTATTCTTAAAACTTTGTTGAACATTTCTTGAAAGAACTGTTTTATCCATCCCCTCATTTGTTTCAACTTTAAGCGTCAATGAATCCTTTCCGTCAAAGTGCTCAATTATTATTTGATATTCGCTTGATAACCCATTAACAGAACACAAAACATTTTCTATTTGTCCGGGATAAATATTTACCCCTTTTACCTTAATCATGTCGTCTGTTCTTCCCATTATTCTGTCAATCAACGGATAATCTCTTCCACAACTACATTTATGTGGAATAATCCTCGTAAGATCATGAGTACGGTATCTGATAAGTGGGGCTGCAGCTTTATTTAATGTAGTAATAACCAACTCACCAAATTCTCCTTCAGGTAGAACTTCACCACTCTTAGGATCAATTATTTCAAAATAGAAATAATCATTCCAGTAATGTATTCCTTCATGCTTTTCACAATCTATTCCAATCCCCGGACCGTAGACTTCTGTAAGACCATAAATATCAAATAATTCAATTTGCAATGCTTCAGTAATTCTCTGTCTCATAAGCTCACCCCATCGCTCTGAGCCTATAATACCGCATTTTAAATTGATTTTATCCTTTAGGCCACGCTTTTCAACCTCTTCTGCAAGAAGCAGAGCATATGAAGATGTGGCGCAGATAACTGTTGACTGTAAATCAATCATCATTTGGAGCTGTTTTTCAGTATTTCCAGGTCCTATTGGTATTGCCATTGCACCCAACTTTTCGCACCCAGCCTGGAATCCAATACCTGCAGTCCACAGGCCATAACCTGGGGTAATCTGCATCCTGTCTAAATTCGTAATGCCAGCAAACTCGTAGCAACGAGCAAACATTGTTGCCCAGTTATCAACATCTTCTTTTGTATATGGTATTATTACAGGTTTTCCAGTTGTTCCAGAAGATGAATGAATCCTGACAATTTCTTCATCAGGTACTGCCTGAAGCCCTAACGGATAAGCATTACGAAGATCATGTTTGTCGCTGAAAGGCAGTTTTTGAAATTGCTCAATTGATGTTACATCTTTGGCATCAACACCATATTCGTTAAAAAACTTTATGTAGAACTTGCTGTTATTTGCAGCATATTCTACTGCTCTTTTTAAAGAAGTAAAATCTACAGAGTTTAGCATTTTACTTGTACCTCACTTCCATACCTGACTCCTGCTTCAAAAGCCCTCATATTTAAATCTATAAATCTTTGTTTAATATTCTTTTCCATTGACTGAATAATGCTCTCTTTTGATACATCCAGTATTCCAATTCCATAGGCAACACCTATTAATACTGTGTTTACCGCTTTTACAGAGCCCGCTTCATGTGCTAAGGAATTTGCGTCCACAAACACAGCTCTGGCGTTATCGGTTATGAATTTCTTAATTTGCTCCTCGTCATATTCACTTGTTCCAAGCGAGGTGGTAACAGGCATTATCTTTGTTGTATTAATAACTGCTATTCCATTCTTGTTAATATACTTAATATTTCTTGCTCCCTCGCACAATTCAAAAGAAAGCAGCAAATCGGCACCACCAACAGGGTTATATGGTGAATTAACACTACCAGTCCGTACATGACTTACCACGCATCCACCGCGTTGACTCATGCCTATCGTTTCACCTGTTCTTGCATTGTTTCCTTCTACAACAGCGCTATATGCCAGTATTTTTGATGCAAGTATGGTACCTTGTCCACCTACTCCAGAAATCAAAATATCCATTTGTTAATCCCCCTTGCTAATGCAATTTGTAGGACAAACATTAATGCAAAGACCACAGCCATTGCATAATGTCTTATCTATCTCTACTTTTCTCCCGCTTATATATAAAGCAGGGCATCCAAGCTCTTTAATACACCTATTACATCCAATACAATTTTCTATTTTGCATGGTGCATCACCCTTAAAAAGAGCAATGCATGGTGCTTCAAACACTACGACACTAACCCCGTCATACTCAGCAGCATCACTTACAACTTTAATGGCTTTTTCAAAATCAAAGGGATTAACTTTTTCTACAAATTTTGCATTTAGAGCTTTTGCAACAGAAGCAATATCTATTTTCTCAGACATTGTACCCATCATTGTTTTTCCTGTACCAGGATGTGGCTGTTGACCCGTCATTGCGGTGGTGTAGTTATCGAGTATAATTACATTAATATTTGTGTTGTTATATATAGCATTTGCAAGACCTGTCATCCCCGACGCAAAAAATGTGCTATCACCTATGAATGCAAATGCATTCGTATCAGGCTCAACCTTTTTTATCCCTTGTGCAATGGTTATTCCCGCACCCATGCAAAGGCAAGTATCAGTCATTTCAAGAGGTTTTCCGTTTCCCAAGGTGTAACAGCCGATATCACCACAAAATACAGATTTTTTGCCTTTCATTGCTTTCTTAACTGCATAAAAGCTTGCTCTGTGAGGACAACCTGCACATAATACAGGCGGACGTGCTGGCAGCTCAGGCGTTGATATATCTTCATCCTTTATTAATTCAATGTCAACAAATTTCTCAATAATCTTTAATGTGTTTTCATATTTCAATTCACCTGCAGGAGAAACAAACCCATTCATTTTTCCCAATATTGGCTTTTGTATATTATTAACAGCAAGCGCATAATATAGCTGTTCTTCTATAACGGGATCCAGTTCTTCAAGTACAAGAACTTTTTCAACACTATCTAGAAATCTATTATGCAGCTGCATTGGCGCTGGAAACACAGCTCCCACTTTAAGTAAAGCTATATCAAGATCAAATTTTTCTATTATGTCTTTAACAATTGGATAGGTAGCGCCGCCTGATGCAATTCCATATTTCCCCTTGCCTTCTATCCTATTATATGGAATACTATCAAACATTTTAGATATCTCTTTTTGTTGTTCTTCAATTTCGAGGTGACGTCTGTATGAAAGTGGCGGGAAAATAACCCACTTAGGATCTTTAATGAAACCTTCTATTTCGTACTCATACTTTTCATCATCATACTCAATGGTTCCACTGCTATGGCATACCTTAGTTGTAGGACGTATTATAACAGGCAGATGTATTTGCTCTGACAGCTCAAAAGCATATTTTGTCATTTCAAATGCCTCTTGGGCTGAGGATGGATCCAATACTGGTAGGTTAGCATACTTTCCAAAATGGCGAGTGTCTTGTTCTGTCTGTGATGAAATAGGTCCTGGATCATCAGCGACAACAACCACCATACCACCTTTTATACCTATCATAGCAAGGCTCATCAATGGATCAGATGCTACATTAAGCCCAACTTGCTTCATTGTAACCATGCTTCTTGCTCCGCAGTACGAAGCTCCAGCAGCGATTTCGAGAGCGGCTTTTTCATTTGTTGACCACTCTACATCTATACTCCCATCTGTATTAAACTCAGCAACGCTTTCTAAAACTTCTGTTGATGGGGTACCGGGGTAACCACTGACAACCTTTACCCCAGCTAAAACTGCCCCTAAAGCAATAGCGGAATTCCCTAATAAAATCTCTTTCAATACATTCACCCTTTTCTACTTCTGTACCGTTTTTAAAACAATTAAAAACAGTCCATCCTTGTTAAAGGACAGACTGTGATAATCTGCGGTGCCACCTTTATTGATTAAATAATCCACTCATACGAAAATGCTAACACATCTTCTGC
This sequence comes from Clostridiaceae bacterium, assembly GCA_012519655.1. Taxonomy (GTDB): domain Bacteria; phylum Bacillota; class Clostridia; order DSM-8532; family DSM-8532; genus Thermoclostridium. Next base: position 24,166 of record JAAYPS010000090.1, read on the forward strand.
CATTAACGCTGGCAAACGTCTCAGATACTAAGCAAAAATGCCTTTCACCTCACCCTCAGTGGTCCATTTATCAAACTGCCTCCACAAGTCTCTCAGCATAAAACTTGTTCTCTGTATGGCACATATTTTGATTTTATCTCCACATCATTGGTTTATAAAATTGTATCACGGTAAAATGTTTCTTGTCAAGAAAGTATGGTTTTTTTACACTATCTTACATTGTTTCAGATAATGTTGCTTGAACCAATTGGCTATGATCCAGCTTAGAAAGCTCTTTTACCTTATCCATACACAATCCAGCAGCCTTAGCAAAGCGTTCACCGTACTCATGGTCGGCCAAATAGCAGTGGACAGCATGACGATACTTGATGTTCACGGTAGCAGGAGCTATATCAGCGACAGTATTGTCAATGAGAATTTGCTTTTTGTCTTCCGTCATCAAACGCCACAAGTTACCGCCAGCACGGAAATTATCATCTGTTGGATCATCCTTCGGGTCGTACCGATACATAGCACCTTCTAAATCAAGAGGCGGCTCTGTCACTTCGGGTTGAGCTGTCCAGTAGCCATAGCTGTTAGGTGTATACGCTGGAGTACTTCCATAGTTACCATCCACTCTCATGGCACCATCACGGTGGTATTCATTTACCTCAACCTTAGCACGATTCACAGGGATATGATTGTGGTTTACTCCAAGGCGATATCTCTGGGCATCGCCATATGCAAACAATCTACCTTGAAGAAAACGATCTGGACTAAAGCCAATACCTGGTACTACATGAGCTGGGGTAAAAGCAGCCTGTTCCACCTCGGCAAAGTAGTTTTCCGGATTTCGATTCAACTCGTACACGCCAACTTCAATGAGAGGAAATTCGCCTTGTGGCCAAATCTTGGTGATGTCAAATGGATTCTCATAGTGGTTTTTAGCCTGGTCCTCAGTCATGACCTGAATATACATGGTCCACTTCGGAAAATCCTTTCTCTCTATAGCTTCGTAGAGATCCTTGCCATGATACTCACGATCCATACCATTAATTTTAGCAGCTTCCTCATTTGAGAGGTTTTTAATACCTTGCTGAGTCTTAAAATGGAACTTGCACCAGACGCGCTCATTTTTAGCATTATATAAAGAAAATGTATGCTCTCCATAGAAATGCATATTCCTGAAAGACGCTGGAATTCCCCGGTCACTCATAACTATGGTGCGCTGGTGAAAGCTTTCGGGTAACAATGTCCAGAAATCCCAGTTGTTCTGAGCTGACCTACGACCTGTGCGAGGGTCACGTTTAACAGCACGGTTTAAATCCGCAAAATTATGTACATCACGTATAAAGAAAGTCGGCGTGTTGTTACCAACTAAATCCCAGTTACCTTCCTCGGTGTAGAACTTCGTTGCAACGCCTCGAATATCCCTTTCACAATCTGCAGCACCGCGTTCTCCAGCGACAGTGGAAAAACGGGTAAAGGCTTCGGTCACTGTGCCAAGTTGGAGCACCTTTGCCTTGGTATACTGAGAAATGTCATGGGTTACGGTTAGTTTTCCATAGGCGCCCCAGCCTTTTGCATGCATACGGCGCTCGGGGATAACCTCACGGTTGAAGTGTGCCATTTTTTCCAACAACCAGACATCCTGCATGACAACAGGACCCCTAGGTCCAGCGGTAATCGAATTTTCATTGTCGGCTACTGGAGCACCGACTTCGTTAGTAAGCTTTTTGTATTCGTCCATAATAATTCTCCTCTCGTTTTTAATATTTATATATAGTAAATATCTCAAAGATATCGCAAGGATATCTCAAGGATATTTGCATCGTTACAAAGATAGACACATAACAAGCATCCAAATATATGTACAGGTTTTTGGTAGCATGCGAACTCCCACCTAAAGAAAAGTAAGTCCAAGAATTAATGCTATAGTGAGATAAAGAAAATC
>JAAYPS010000006.1 GCA_012519655.1 Clostridiaceae bacterium
ACGGCTCAACTGCTGTAAAACTGCTGTAGAAAACAACAGTTTGCTACAGTGATAAAACAGCAAGACCCGCTATTTTCAATGGTCGGAGTGACTGGACTTGAACCAGCGACCTCTTGCACCCCAAGCAAGCACTCATACCAAACTGAGCTACACCCCGACGGCGACATTATGTATTATAAAGCATTTTGAGAAAAATCTCAATAGGTAAAAAAAATATCTTTAAAACAGCCATTACATTGTTGATTGTAAAACTAAATTAGACCCATCTTAAATTCCAAGAGCAATATCGTTTTAATCATTTTTTGTAATAGAAGAAAAAGACGAAAATTAATATAATCCCAAATTTTGGAGAACCACTCATCCATCTAAATCAATATTTCATGCTCTTGAATAATCTTTGTTATTTTATCAAAACTAATAGAGATATCAAAAAAGAAAGGAGCATACAAATATGTCACAAATCAATGCGATGGAATTACAAAATCTACGTCATATAGTTGGGGGCCATGATACTTGCGTTAAAAAGCTTGAGACATATGCACAACAGTGTCAGGATCAAGCACTCAAGCAGATGTTTCAAAAGGATGCAAGTGATGCAAAGGCTAGCAAGCAAAAATTGATGTCCTTCTTACAATAATTAATTGGTAAAGGCAATTTTCAACAAAGCATGTTCAAAAGACTTTTTAATGTAAAAAAGCACAAAAGGAGATGGTATTTTGTTTACTGAAAAGGATATGGTCAATGATTATTTAAGCTCATTAAAAAACAGCTTAACCACTTATGCTAGCGCAATTTCTGAGTGTAGTAACCCTCAACTAAGAAAAACCTTACAACAAATGCGCGATAGCGATGAAGAGCGACAACAAAGGCTTTCACAATATGCGATTGAAAAAGGATATTATAAACCTGCACATCAAGCACAACAAAATGAAATACAACAGGTATATTCACAATTGCAAAGTGGTGGACAACAACAGGGTCAGCAACAACAAGGTATGGGTATGCAAAACCAAAATATGCCTATGCAATAATATTACAGGCAGGTTTTACCTGCCTGTATCAATTAAACAATTTATCTTATATATATTGGAGATAGAAACTCTATGTTGATTCTATAATTTTTATTTGTAAACCTTAGACTCCTTTTTGATTTAGAGTCTATTTAGTCTTTCATTTTATACATCTGATCTGATTTTATAGTTTGTCAGAATGCGGCTTATATAATCTTCTTCTATCTAATGACCAAATAGGTTCGGTTAAACTTCCCTCATCAATGTTTTTCAAATGGTTTTCATAGTCGTACACTCTTGCGTCTATTAAATCGATATAGTGAAGCAACTCTGCTTCTAAGAACATGGGCTTTTTGGGGCTACCATATTCTGGCTCATAGTGATGACTTGCAACCATGTGTTTTAATAATAAGATTACTTCCTGGGAGGTGTTTAATTCCTTTCCAGCTGTTTCAATATCGCTTATACCCATTACTATATGACCTAAAAGGTTACCTTCTTTTGAATATTCCGAAAAACCTAACTCATCTGAATCTAACTCACCTATTTTAGCAAGATCATGTATAAGGATACCTGCATATAAAAGATCCAAATTAATCTCACTATATACATCCTTTAATTTTTCAGCTACATGGAGCATTCTCAAAATATGAAATAAGAGTCCACTGCGTATTGAATGATGAAAGGATTTGGCTGCGGGATAGTAAAGAAGTTGTTCCTTTTTATTATCAAGCAACCTTAAAACAAGACCTTTAATATCGTCGCTTGATATTCGATTCGCATAACTATATACTTCGTATAACATTTGTTCTGCTTGTATTGGAGCTGATGGTACAAATTTATCAATCTCATCTTGGTCTTCTGGATCTGCAGCACGAATCTTATTAATATTTAGCTGTAGTTCACCCTTGTAATTATCAACCCTTGCATTTACATAATACAGAATATTGAGCTCTAACTCATTAAAAAATTCATCACCAGTTTCCCACAGCTTTCCATTTATCTCTCCAGTACTATCGATTAATACCATGTCGATAAATGGTTTTTTGTTAACTGTCTCTTTCAGTTCCTTTTTTCTAAGTATATAGATACCGTTTATAATCTCACCTTGTGTAAGATCACTAATTGAAACTCCGATAAATCTCATTGAATACTCCTTTTATAAGTCCTTTAACTCTATGTACTTTTCCATTTAATTGTAACACGATATTTTAGCATCGTCAAAATGTGTTTAGCTATGTCCTTTGTGTTCTATATCGCAAAATGCTCAACTCTGAAAATATGTTAATTCCCGTAAGCATATCTTACGGGAATCTTGTGTTTAATTTAGTTTAACATTTGAGGCTGCTTTTTTAGTTTAGAGAATCTAACTGTTCTTTACGATGCTCTTGTTTTCTTAGAGTATTTTCCAGTGTTTCTATATCCATGTGCTCTGCATTGTGATTTATATATCCGTCTGTGTATTCAAGATTTCTTTGTAGATTTGCTACTTGATCCTCTTGCTCATGCTCACCATAAGCGATTATGTTTTTCAGATTGTTCATCTGCTCAATTCTTTCATCTTGAACTCTTTTGCTGTTTTCAATATTTTCAGGATCGGATATATCAGAATGCTGTTCAAGATGCCTCTCGGTTCGCACATATCGATTACTTATGTTGAGCAACTCGTCTATCCTTCTTTCATTTGCCATTTTTTGCTCTTCCTTACTATCAATTGCTTTGTTTTCTGATGATTCGCTCATTTTCCTCCTCCTTTCAAGACTTATTATTCCCTGGAGGAAATAAAGTAATTAATTTGCGACAAGTAAATTATGGCAAATTGTGCAAACTGCAAATATAATTTTATCCCCTCAACTCCTTAACTAGATGAGGGGATAATAATATAGATTTGTTGCTTTCACTAATAGAAATTACATAACTTGGTTCAGTCGAGTGCTCTAAAGATTTTCAAAAATAAACATATATTTTTACTCCAATAACGGCTTTATCTCAGATAAAACATCGTCTCTTAACTTTTCAAGTGATTTATGGGCATTTTCACTAGAATTGCCTGAAACACCATAATAAATCTTTATTTTGGGTTCAGTTCCTGATGGTCGTATACATACCCAAAAACCCTCTTGAGTTTCATAATATATTACATTTGACTTTGGTAAATCCAGAGGTTCTTCTACGCCAGTTTTAATATGGGTTTGTATGCCTGTTTCATAATCACGAATAACTTCTATTTTAGTATCACCCATGTTCGCTGGCTTTTTTTCACGTAGAAATACCATAGCATTTTGTATCTGTTCAACTCCCTCTTTTCCTTTGAGAGTAAAGAAATCCTGGAAATCCAGAGCGTATCCATATTTCTCGTAAATACTAATCAGAGCATCATACAAGGTCAAACCCTTTGATTTATACCAAGCAAACATTTCTGCAATAAGCATTGAAGCAACCACTGCGTCTTTATCACGAACATCGGTACCTGCAAGATAACCGTAGCTTTCTTCAAAGCCAAAAATGAACTTCTCGTCTCCCTGTTCATCTCGAATGAGTATTTGTTCGCCAATGAATTTAAAGCCAGTCAAAACATCCAACATTTTTACATTGTATTCATCAGCTATTTTTTTGGCTAATTCAGTTGTTACAATCGTTTTAATAACAAAAGCCTTCTCGGGTAGTTTGTCCTGTGCCTTTAAATTAGAAAGGATGTATTCTAACAATAGGCACCCTGTTTCATTTCCCGTTAATGTAACATATTCGCCCTTTTTGTCCCGTACAACAACTCCAACTCTATCACAGTCAGGATCGGTACCTATTATTAACTCCACATCTTTTTCTTTCGCCATTTGAATTGCTAATTCAAATACAGCTCTATCTTCAGGATTTGGATATTTTACTGTACTAAAATTAGAATCTGGTTTCTCTTGCTCCGGAACAATATATA
>JAAYPS010000091.1 GCA_012519655.1 Clostridiaceae bacterium
CAGATCTACCGATAACACCATCAGCCCCAGCTATCACAAACACACCATTCCCAAAAACACTCGTATCCATCCTGACACCCGAGTTCACAATCTCCCACTGAAGCTGTACGCCTGTGGTTGTGGTTGATGATGTACTGGATCCTCACTTATGACAGCATTTGCCGGCCACTTTTTAGCTCTTCCACCTCTATTGCTCTATCTATTAGCAACAAGAGGTATAGATGGACTAAAGATTTCTAAAAAAGGTCTATTGGTTAGTATTTTGCTAGGTGTTTTAACAAAAGGAATTTTTAAATTATCTTTGGATACAAGCATGGTTTTAGTAGGAATAGCAACATCTACAATACTTATGTATTTAGCCCCAGTTTGGACAGCTATAATGGCTGTGATATTTTTTAAAGAAAAATTTCGTGGCTATCAAATTTTTGCTCTTATTCTAAATCTTATCGGATGTACACTAATGGTAACTGGTGGAAACTTCACAGAATTAAACATTTCGGGTATTGGTTTGGTTTTAGGACTTGTTGCAGGATTCTTATATGGACTTAGTACTATCCTTGGGAAAATTGGAACGAGTGGAGATCATTCAGTTACAATGGCTTTCTATATGTTAGTATTCAGTGCAATTACTACTGCAATATTTGCAAAACCATGGGACCAATTAGATGTGTTTACGAATAGTACATTTTTACTCTGGGCTGTCACAGGTGCTGTACTTAGCGGTACTGTGGCGAATATTTTGTTCTTAACAGGACTGTCTATGGGTATTGATGCTTCGAAAACAACTATAGTTGCCTCAGTTGAAGTTGTTGTAGCTACAGTTGCTGGAGTTTTTTTATTAAATGAGCAAATCAATCTAGTTGGCTATATTGGTATAATTATCATGTTAGCATCAATTGTTCTAATAAACATCAATATTCCGAACCCAAAAGAAACTACTGGTAAAGCTATTGAACCTCAATAAATTAATTATGTGAGCAAAAACTAGTATTAAGGAGGAAAAAACATGAAGAAATTTATTAATGCAGTTATTTATGGTCATCAAAACGCAAATGAGATTTTAGTAGAGAATGGAATTATTAAATCTATTGGTAAAGATCTTGAACCAACAGACGAAATCATTGATTTGGGCGGTAAATTGATCACTGCTCCTTATGTAGACCCTCATCTGCATTTGGATTATGTTTACACATTATCTGAACTTGGACAAACAGGTGCCGGGTCAGGAACACTTTTTGAAGCAATTGAAATGTGGCCTAAATTCAAAGCAAATTTAACTACAGAAAGCGTTAAAAAACTTGCTCTTAAAGGAATCAAGGATGAGGTTTCCCAAGGAGTACAATATATTCGTACTCATATAGACGTTACAGATAAAAATTTTACAGCTTTAAAAGCAATGTTGGAATTGAGAGAAGAACTAAAGAAAATAGTTGAAATTCAAATCGTGGCATTCCCACAGGAAGGAATGTACACATATAGAGGTGGCCGTGATTTAGTAGAAGAAGCTCTTAAGATGGGTGCTGATGTTGTTGGAGGAATTCCACATTATGAACCAGCTAGAGAGTTTGGTGAAAAATCCGTCCATGATACAGTGGAACTAGCTATCAAATATGATAGGCTAATAGATGTTCACTGTGATGAGACGGATGATCCCCATTCACGTTTTATTGAATTATTAAATGCGCTA
>JAAYPS010000007.1 GCA_012519655.1 Clostridiaceae bacterium
AGATTTACGAGTAAAGAATGAACTGCCTGTTGAACTAAGCGATTGTGAGAGAGTTATTACATACTTTCTATGGTCAATCATGCTTATTTTGCTGTTGTCTGATTCATATGTAGAATATGTTCTAAATCAGGCTTTGATTAACTACAGCAAAATTGCCATACAGGTTTTTTTATACACATTATTGGCTGTGAGTGGTCTATTAAAATTATCAAGGCTGAAGAATGATAAGATTAATACGACTGATACATTCTACATTTTACTTAGCTTGTTGAACATATTTCTAATTTGTCTTCTACTGAGCACGTTTTGTTATGGCTTCATATATTATTTTATAGCCGTGCTTCCTATTATTAGTATTTGCATAACCACTGCTTGTAAAGAAGTAACGCCCTTTTTATTATTTACATTAATATTTCAAGTATTATCTACATTATTTGTTCCTGTTTTAATTAAAGCCAGTGAACCCGTAACAATCCATAATGGTATAATATATGTAACTTTCTTAATCACTCTTCATCTGACGCTAATAATATTATTTACAATCCTTAGTTTTTATAACCAACTATATATCCAGAGAGAACAGGAAAAAGAAAAGCTCGTATCAGAGCTAAGAACGAAATATGAACAACTCGAGAAATCCAATAATGAAAAACTTGAGCAGTTTGAAAAGTTAAAAGAAGTAAACCTTCAACTTGAAGAAGCAAATACGAAACTATCTTCAAATCTTGCTGAACTTTTTACATTACAGAAGATTTCACAAGCAATAAGCTCGATATTTGATATGAATGAATTGCTTAAGTTTATTAACGATGTTGTTATAGGAGTTATGGGCGTTACTTCTTCGAGTATCGCATTATATAACTCATCTGGAGAACGCCTAAAAGTACAGGTAACTAGTGTATACAATACTCGAGAGCGTGCCATGCTCACAGACAATATTAATTCACCCATCCTTAAAGAGGCTGCTGATGAATGCAGAATATTAATAGATAATGATGTTGACCCTGCAAATTATGATTTTACACGGGGCAGGAATGTTAAATCATTTTTATGTGCTCCTTTACAGATTAAGGGTAAGGTTCATGGACTTGTACTGATAGAGCATAGTATTCCAAATGCATTTGATGATACCAATGTAAAACTACTTGAAATAATAACTCAGCAGGTGAGTATAGCTATTGAAAATGCGAAATTGTATGAACAACTTCAGACCTATGCAAATACCGATGGATTAACACAAGTATTTAATAGAGTTTACTTCCAAACACGCTTACGTGATGAACTGAACAAGGCTATTGAACAAGGGTATGAAGTATCAGTCATAATATTTGACATTGACGATTTCAAGGTCTGTAATGATACATATGGGCATTTATTTGGAGATGAGGTATTAAAATGTATCGCAAAAACGGTAAAAAGCTTTGTACGTAAGGATGATATTGTTGCGCGCTTTGGTGGTGAAGAATTTATTATCCTTCTTTCACGTACAGGAAAAGATATTGCATATCAAAAAGCAGAAGAATTGCGCGTAAAATTATCTGAGCTTAATATAGATTGCAAAAGGGGTATTATCTCCAGACCCGTAACAGTCAGCTTAGGTGTTTCAACATTTCCTACAATTGCAAAGAATGAGTTTGAACTTATCAATAGTGCTGATCAAGCCCTTTATGAAGCGAAAGAAAGAGGGAAGAATTGCGTTGCACTTGGGCATAGGCAGATACATTAAATATTATTTCAAACTAGCTCTGCAGCCACCTTATTCTTAAGTTTTAAAGACCTTATCATGCGCATAATAATTCTTTTGTATTTTGGTTTATAATCATTCTTTGGAACGAACATAGAGAATCTATACATTTCGTTACCGTTTTCTATGAAAACTTCAACTCCTTTAGTATCAGCGTGTGTACTTACAAAGGTATACTCCCAAATGAAACCTTTCATTCCGTTGACATCTATTTCAGATTCACTAAAGTCCATGAAAGTCATAGAAGATAGTTTTTTTGAGTTATTAAGAAGCTCCTCCAGCGATTGATTTAATCTCCATACTTGAAAAAAACCCACCATATTACCGTCTTCATGCTTGAAATTAATATGAACAGTAATTTCTTGTCCAAGGTTTTGGATATCATCCATCCTTAAGGTTTCCGGGTATTGAAAGCTTATATCTGATATTCCCTGTCTTTGTATGATTTTAGTTTTATAACTACTACCAAGGACCAAACCTGCTTGCATAGTATGATTAGTTAGTTTGGAAGAATAAATTGATGACATTTCAGTTGAAGCTGGAAGCGTGAATGAAATGCGGTTTTCTATAGTCACATGTGAGTTTTGAACATTCGTATAGGTAAGTAGAAGGGCTCCTATAAAAATAGCAATAGCAACAAGCAATAGAATAATATTTCTAACTCTTTTTTTTGCTGAGATCACCAAAACATACATAAAATACTCCTAAAAGATATAACCTTGTTGGCTTGCGTGAGTATTTCACACTACGAGTGTAAAAATTAAATGAACCAACAAGGTACTAATATCTAGAGTTCTCATATAAGTATATGCATGTTTATATTTAAAAAGTATTATTGTAAATTAATTATCTAAGACCCCGTCTTCATTCTCGGTAATAAAGTCGCGTATTTCTGTTTCCTCTTCAGGAGACAATACCTTTGTAAGATCCAAAATGAGCATTAGTTTGTCGCCAATTTTAGCGACATTGGCAAGAAACTTTTTATCAAACCCTACAACCGCAGGAGGAGTTTGCTCAATATCCTCATCATTAACTCTAACAATTTCATTTACCATATCAACTGTAAAACCCACAAGAATATCATTTGAGTAGACAGTTATTATTTTTGTGTTATCATCAAACTCCTTATCTTTCATACCAAGGCGTTTTCTAAGGTTGAAAATTGTTAGGACACTGCCTCTTAAATTGATTAATCCTTCTATAAAGGGAGGTGTGTTGGGCACTTTATACATATCCTGAAGTTTATTAATTTCACGGACTTTACTTATTTCTATGCCAAATTCCTCACCACCAACAGTAAACTTTACATATTGACGAACAGCCATGATTCTTACCCCCTATTATCACTGTATGCTACAAAAATGGACAAAAACATACTACATATCCTATTTTAACAATATGGGCAAAAATAAGCAATAGTCAAGGAAAACTCGGTATTTTTAGCTATTGAGAAAAAATCATTGAATTCATTTTATTATCATTAGTTAGGTTCTGTATGAGCCATTTATTTTTACATAATCATAGGAGAAGTCACATGTCCACATGGTCTCCTTAGAATCTCCCATTTTCAAGTCCACTGTTATCAGTACCTCTTTCTGTTTTAATATGTTGATAGCCTTTTCTTCATCAAAACTAAGGCCCATACCATCTTTGCACACCAACAAATCACCTATTAGAATATCAACTGAATCAGGATTAAATGTGGCATCTGAGTAGCCTGCAGCAGTAATAATACGCCCCCAGTTCGCATCTTGGCCAAATAGTGCAGTTTTGACCAAGGGTGATTTTGCTATTGAATTTGCTATTAAATGAGCACTTTTTTTGTCCGAAGCATTAATAACCTGAATTTCTACAAGCTTTGTAGCGCCTTCACCATCTTTAGCCAGCATTTTTGAAAGGGCAACAGAAACTTTTTCTAAAGCCTTTTCAAAAACTTCATAGTCACAATTGGCATCAATAATAGTTGGGTTTGATGCCTCACCATTTGCTAAGAGCAGCACCATATCACATACGCTTGTATCTCCGTCAACTGATATACGGTTAAATGATTTACTTACCGCTGACTTAAGCGCATTATTGAGCATGTCAGAGGATATTGAAGCGTCTGTTAGTAAAACACCAATCATAGTAGCCATATTCGGATGGATCATCCCAGAGCCTTTCGCCATACCATATATAGTAATTTCTTTCCCTGACAGATCAATATCAATTGATACTTGCTTTGGAAATGTATCTGTTGTCATTATTGCGTCAACTGCATCAATCGGATTTTCTTTGCTTAATTTGTGGTATGCGAAATGTAGACCCGATTCTATTTTAGTCATTGGTAGGGGATAACCTATTACACCTGTGGAACCAAGCAACACCTGCTCTTTTTTGCAACCCACAAGTTTTGCAGCTAAATCAGCCATTGTTATAGCATCATCATCGCCTCTACTACCTACACAAGCGTTGGCATTACCGCTATTTATTACGATAGCCCTTGTTTTACCATTCTTTATCTTATCCATGGACCATTTAAGCGAATGTCCTTTTACAACATTTTTTGTAAACACACCGGCTGCTTCTGCTTCATTTTCAGAAACTATTAGAGCCAGATCTCGTTTATTTTGCTTTTTAATACCACAAGACACTCCTGCGGTTTTAAATCCTTTTGGTAACCTAACATTATCCATATAGATATACCTCCACTCCAATGTGTAAATATGCATCAATAATGTATAATTATACAACACTATATAGGTTAAAGTCAATTCATTTTACATGGTGGCTTACATGGTGGCAGCTGCCGTTGACAAAACAGACGGCATCAGATAATATTGTCATGATCGTAAGATTATAAATTAGTACAATTCCTTAGGAGGATCCTATGAGCGATTATCTTAACAAGCTAAAACAAACTGCGGATTTTCTACGTGAAAAGACTAAAAGAACACCTTTCATAGCTTTAGTTTTAGGTTCGGGTCTTGGTAACATTGCAAATAATATGTCAAATACCCTTGAAATTTCTTATGAAGAAATACCCAACTTTCCAAGAACCACAGTTAAAGGTCATGATGGAAAGCTGATATTCGGAGAACTTGGAGGGAAAGATATATTAGCAATGAAAGGGAGATTCCATTTTTATGAAGGATGGGATATGGCAGATGTTGTGTTTCCAATACGGGTATTTAAGCTTTTAGGTATTAACAATTTGTTTCTTACAAATGCTGCTGGTGGAATAAATACGCAGTTCCGTCCAGGCGATCTCATGCTAATAAAGGATCATATTGGTTTTAATGCTGACAACCCGTTGAGGGGAGAAAATATCGATGAACTAGGTCCACGTTTTCCTGATATGTCGCATGTTTATGATAGGGACTTGGTAGAGATAGCAGCCGATTGTGCTATTCGTTTAGGCTTAGATATAAGAAGAGGAATTTATTCTTATACGAAGGGTCCCTCATTTGAAACCCCATCAGAAATACGAGCCCTCCGCGCTTTGGGAGCGGACGCTGTTGGAATGTCAACAGTACCCGAAGCAATAATTGCAAGGCATATGGATATGACGGTTTTAGGCATTTCATGTATCACTAATATGGCAGCTGGTGTACTTGATACAGCATTAAATCATGAAGAAGTTATTGAAACAGGGAAGAAAGCAGAAAAAAGATTTACTGCACTTGTAACCGAAATCATTAAGTCATGGGATTAGTTTTTACCCGTGTAGATTAATCATGTTTAGTTAAAAACTAAATAGTACGATATGCATCTAGTCTGGGACCCAGGGGAAAATATCAGGGATTAGAGTTCAGTTTTAATCTATGCCAAATGTGGCAGGTAATTCTGGCATAACAAATTTTCTCTACTGGGTTTCCTTTCTGATGGCATCCATTTGCTTTTTTGTTTCTTCGGATAATACATCTTCTAAGAAGTTGCGTTTTATTGATTGTTTTTCTTTGTATTCTTTACTAAGCTGCTCCAGTGTATTCTCAATCTCAATTATGAGTTCACGAGCTGATAAAATATCACTTCCAGTACCCCTTATTATTATTTGTTGCACTCCATCCGATGTTGCAACTGTTATATCATATTTTTTTTGATTATCAAAGGAGAATTTTTCAATATATTCATCAGCTGTTTGTGCCTCTTTTGTATATACGACATGAATATTTTGGTAATCAATTATTTCTTCCCGGTGCCGCCCCTCAACTCGATAAGCGTCGAATACAGCAATAATATGACAGCTACGGATGCTTTGGTATTTGCTCAGATAGTCAAGTAACTTAGTTCTTGCAAAATCCATATTCTCTTTAGCAAGCTCGGTAAGTTCAGGCCAAGCGTATATAACATTATATCCATCTACAAGCAGATATTCATCTTTTACTTTATTTTTTTGACCAATATAAGTGGTTTGCTTATTATCTGCTATTTTACGTCTTGGACGATTGGTTTTATTTGCAGCATTTGCATAATAAGTTCTTGCAAGGATTTTATCAACCTCATCAGGTTCAAGCCATTTTTCTTGTAAAATCGGAGTTTGACTTTTGGGTATTTGCTCAGTTACATCCCTTTTTGTTTGAAGATAACTTTCAACATGCATATAATTTTTTACTTCATCCCAGGGAACCAGAAAACCCGAACCGTTAGCACAAAATACCGAGCCCGTGGGATTGTATATATCCCTTTCAGAATCATAACCCATCATTTCAATTACTTCATCAGGATTGTGACATTCTTCATATCCTTTTAGAGCGCAAAAAAGTTTTCCTTCTCCTTTTGTATAGGCAATTACTTCCTGATGATAGTTTCTCATATTGACAACAGGAGCGCTTCCTTCAAGAATTGCAGTTTCTCCTTTAATACTCGTAATTTGGCATGTACCATGCAGATTTTCAATATCAGTCATTGCACGTCCCAGCATTTTTTCGGGTAGCTCTAAGTAGAAACTATAGTAGGGTTCAAGCAGTATGGATTCTGCTTCCTTCAATCCTTGGCGTACTGCGCGCCAGGTTGCTTCTCTAAAGTCTCCTCCATCAGTGTGTTTGTTTGAAGCACGACCCGAAACAAGTGTAATTTTCATATCGGTAATGGGAGAGCCTGTCAAAACTCCTTTATGCACTTTTTCTTTGAGATGGCTTATCACGAGGTTCTTCCAATTTTTTGCCAAGATATCGTCGCTACAATCCACTGCAAACTCAAGACCACTTCCCCTTTTTTTAGGTTCTAGTAACAGATGGACTTCTGCATAATGACGTAAGGGCTCAAAATGTCCTACTCCTTCCACTGTATTAGTTATGGTTTCCTTATATGCGATTCTGCCTTGATCAAATTCCACATCGATGTCAAATCGACTTTTTATGAGGCTTTGCAATATTTCAATCTGTACAGCACCCATGATTTGAACTTGTATTTCCTTAAGTTTCTCGTCCCATACAATTTGAAGCTCTGGTATTTCCTCCTCAATTTCACGAAGCTTTGGGGTAAATGTTCGTGGATCGCAATTATCTGGAAGTATAATCTGATAAGTCAATACAGGTGTCAGTATTGGTTCATATTCAGAACTTTCAATACCCAATACTTCTCCTGCTTTTGTTTGGCTAAGTCCTGTTACTGCACAAATTGATCCAGCCCTTGCTTCATTCACCGCGGTAAATTTTTGTCCTGAATAAATGCGTATTTGGTTTACTTTTTCCTCCCAAATTCCATTACTTAAAAGATCCCGTGTCTTTAGACTGCCGCCTGTAATTTTCATATAGGTAAGGCGGTTACCTTGATCATCTCTACCAATTTTGTAGATTCTTGCTCCAAAGTCATTAGGATAAGAAGGTGTTTTGCTATACTCTAAAATACCTTTAATGAACTGCTCAATACCTTCTAGTTTCAAGGCCGAACCAAAAAAACATGGGAATACTTTGCACTGTAAAATGGCATTCTGAATTTGCTCTTTTTTAACAGAACCTGTTTTTAAATAGGTGTTTAGTAATTTCTCATCACACAATGCCAGTTGTTCAAAAAATTCTTCTGTTTTATCATTAGAAAAATCAACACATCCATCGTCCAATTGCTTTTTTACTTCTATTAGCAAATCTTCCTTTTCAATTCTTTGTTGATCCATTTTATTAACAAAAATAAAAACTGGTATTTTATATATACCAAGCAAATGCCACAGGGTTTTAGTATGTCCCTGGACGCCTTCTGCTCCATTAATCACCAAAATGGCATAATCCATAACCTGGATGGTTCTTTCCATCTCGGCAGAAAAATCCACGTGTCCTGGAGTATCTAATAGGGTAATTTCTGTGTCATCCACTTCTAATGTCGCTTGCTTAGAGAAAATGGTAATACCCCTTGCTCTTTCAAGCTCAAAGTTATCCAGGTAGGCATCTTTTTTATCAACCCTACCTAATTTTTGTATTTTCCCGCTAATGTAAAGCAGACTTTCGGATAATGTAGTTTTACCTGCATCAACATGTGCTAGTATTCCTATGATGAATTTTTTCATATATAAACCTCTACAGTTGTTTAAGGACATTTTAAGATATTTATATAATACCAGTAATTAAGCTAACTAACAATTTGGAATGTTTACAAAAATAGATGCTTTTATGCTCATGGCTTATTCTGCCTGCCAAGAAGTAGTTTATTGCAAAACTACACGAGCGCTCAATTAATATATGTAGAATCGAAAATGGGGGTAAATGTTCCAAATGCTAGCCTTATGGTTGTGCGCTTAATTAATATATGTAAAATTGAAAAAGCCAATCCTGGTTCAATTCTACGAAATTCAAAGCTCTTAAATAAAACATGCAAAATGGAAATTGACAAACTATTTATTGCCTTGAATGCATAGAAGAGTCAATGATATAATAGTTGTCAACAGATTGATTACAATAATCACCTGAAAAGAAATAGACTGGTGTTTAATCACTCAAGAATCCGCCCTTTAGGTATGGGGAGTGTCAAAAGGCAAATGAGGAGATAATAGTTTTTGCTTGAGTTATAATAACTTACCTGAACAGTCGCTATAGGAGGTTTTGAAGAATGAATAGCATTATAAGAGATATCAACCTTGCTCCAATCGGTAAGCAAAAAATAGAATGGGTAAAAAGAAATATGCCGATTTTAAATAGCTTAGAACAAGAGTTTAAAAAAACACGACCCTTTGAAGGGATAAGAATTTCCCTCTCTATTCACCTTGAAGCAAAAACAGCTTATCTTTCAAAAGTGCTTGCAGCAGGTGGCGCGCAAATGGCAGTTACAGGCAGTAATCCCTTATCAACGCAGGACGATGTTGCAGCAGCACTTGTAGAGGACGGAATAAATGTTTACTCATGGTATGATTGTACACGAAGTGAATACGATAAATTTATTGATGAAACGCTAAGTCACAGGCCACATATTGTTATCGATGATGGCGGTGACCTGACACATGCACTTCATACCCGAAAAAGTCATTTACTATCGGGAGTATATGGAGGGTGTGAAGAAACCACCACCGGCGTGATGCGGCTTAAGGCTTTAGAAAAGGAAGGAAAACTGAAGTTTCCAATGATGGCGGTTAACGATGCCATGTGTAAGCACCTGTTTGATAATCGATATGGAACAGGTCAATCTGTATGGGACGGTATTAATAGGACAACAAATCTAATAGTAGCGGGTAAGACAGTTGTAATAGCGGGTTATGGCTGGTGTGGTAAGGGTGTTGCGATGAGAGCAAAAGGGCTGGGTGCTAAAGTAATAGTCACTGAGATAGACCCTGTTAAAGCCATTGAAGCTTATATGGATGGTTTTAGTGTTATGACAATGGATGAAGCCTGTGAACATGGTGATATTTTTGTAACTGTAACAGGATGTGAAAAAGTAATAACCAAAAAACATTTTGAAAAGATGAAGGATGGGACAGTACTTTGTAATGCAGGGCACTTTAATGTTGAGATTTGTATACCCGAGCTCGAACAAATAAGTAGCAGCGTTACCCAATCAAGAAAAGACATAACATGTTATGAGATGAGTAATGGAAAAAGACTTTATCTGCTTGGGGAAGGTAGACTTGTAAACTTAGCATGTGGCGATGGACACCCGGCAGAGATTATGGATATGAGCTTTGCTGTTCAAGCCTATGCGGCATTATATATTTTGCAGCATTATTTAGAACTTGAACAAAAAGTAATAGATATCCCTGAAGAAATTGATAACAAAATTGCAATGATGAAACTTAAAAGCTTAGGAATAGCTATAGATGAGCTTACAGAAGAGCAAAAAAGATATATTAATAGCTGGTAGTTTTCAAAAGATAAGGCTGTGGCAATATGGCTAATAAAGAAAAACTTATGGAATCAGAGCTTTACAATCCAGTTCGTACTTATTTCGAAAACTTGGGATTTACTGTACATGCTGAGGTTATGAATTGTGATGTTACTGCAATGAAAGACGATATCCTCGTTATTGTAGAAATGAAAACAAGCCTAAATCTCGATGTTATTTTACAGGCAGTTCAAAGACAAAGACTTACACCACTTGTGTACATAGCGGTCCCAAAGAAAGGTAGTATACTTTTTACTAAGCGCTGGAAAAATTTATGTCATTTACTCAGGCGCCTTGAGCTTGGTTTATTGCTTGTTACCATTAAGAAAGACTACTCATGTGTGGAAGAGGTTATCCAGCCCGTTATATTTGACAGAAACAAAAGTTATAGTTCAGCCAACAGAAAAAGGAAAGCATTATTAAACGAAGTTCATCAGCGAAGTGGTGACTACAATGTTGGTGGCAGTAATAGAAAAAAAATTATGACTTCATATAGAGAGTCGGCAATTAAAATAGCAGCAGTTCTAACCTTATATGGACCTTGTAAGGTAAAGTTCATAAGAGAGACAACAGGTTTGACGGATAAAGCAGGTAGAATTCTTATTGACAACCATTATAGCTGGTTTAAAAGGGAACAGCGGGGTGTGTACAGTCTTGACGAAAAAGCTTTAAATGATCTTAAAGAATTCTCAGAGTTGTTTGAATACTATAAAAAACAATACTAACACAACAACACAACAACACAAGGGGACGAACAACACAAGGGGACGGTTCTTTTGTGTTATACATGTAGCAAAATCAAACAAATATTAACTCTAGCTAGC
>JAAYPS010000092.1 GCA_012519655.1 Clostridiaceae bacterium
AACAAATTCACTTTCCTTACCTACAGGTAATTGTATCGGCACAGCATTGGCCTTGAGTCTTTCCTTCATCATCTCAACAACTCTGAAGAAATCAGCACCCATGATATCCATTTTGTTTACATAAGCCATTCTCGGAACCCTATATTTATCAGCTTGACGCCATACTGTCTCAGACTGAGGTTCAACACCGCCTTTTGCGCAAAATAATGTAAGAGATCCATCAAGAACACGCAAAGAACGTTCAACTTCAACTGTAAAGTCAACGTGTCCCGGCGTATCTATAATGTTAACCCTAATATCTTTCCAAAAAGCAGTAGTAGCCGCCGAAGTAATTGTTATACCTCTTTCCTGTTCCTGTTCCATCCAGTCCATTGTAGCAGCGCCTTCATGCGTTTCTCCAAGTTTATGAACTTTTCCGGTGTAAAACAGAATTCGTTCGGTGGTTGTTGTTTTCCCAGCATCAATATGTGCCATTATACCGATATTTCTTGTTTTCTCCAGACTATATTCCCGGGGCATCTAAGTCCTCCTCCTAAAGTGTTAAAATACAGGTTACCACCTGTAATGTGCAAATGCTTTATTTGCCTCTGCCATTTTATGTGTGTCTTCTTTTTTCTTTACTGCGTTGCCGGTATTATTTGCTGCATCCATGATCTCTCCGGCAAGTCTTTGGCTCATGGTGCGCTCTCCTCTTGAACGAGAGTAGTTCGTTAGCCAGCGTAGCCCTAAAGCTTGCTTTCTTTCCGGACGAACTTCCATTGGTACTTGGTATGTTGCACCACCAACTCTTCTAGCCTTTACCTCAAGTACGGGCATTATGTTGTTGAGTGCTTGCTCAAATACTTCTAGTGGATCTCTTCCGGTCTTTCCTTGAACAATATTAAACGCATCATAAACTATTTTTTGCGCAACTCCCTTTTTGCCATCCAACATAATGTTATTGATAAGTTTTGTTACCACCTTATCATTATAGAGCGGATCTGGCAAAATATCTCTTTTAGGCACATGTCCTCTTCTTGGCACTTTCTTCCCTCCTTTTCATGATAACTGACAGATGTTTCTGTCGTATCACAGGTACTCGAGCCGCAATTGCGGTCCGTCAGCGCTTGTTAAGTTGCTCAAATACTTATATATATATGAAACAACGTACAAAAACGCTGTAGCATCCTGTTTTAAATTTTCAATTCATAATACTTTACTAGTTTACTAGTTTTTTGGTCTCTTCGCACCGTACTTAGAACGTCCTTGCATTCTATTGGCAACACCTGCTGTATCAAGAGTTCCACGTACGATATGGTAACGCACACCTGGGAGATCCTTTACACGTCCGCCACGTATTAGTACCACGCTATGTTCCTGCAAATTGTGCCCGATACCAGGTATATATGCGGAAACTTC
The DNA here is from genome assembly GCA_012519655.1 of Clostridiaceae bacterium. Classification (GTDB taxonomy): domain Bacteria; phylum Bacillota; class Clostridia; order DSM-8532; family DSM-8532; genus Thermoclostridium. The sequence goes on from JAAYPS010000092.1 coordinate 1,399, forward strand.
AATCTGGTTTGACAGACGTACTCTGGCAACTTTTCGAAGAGCAGAATTTGGTTTCTTAGGCGTAACCGTCCTAACAACAGTACAAACACCACGCTTCTGTGGACTTTTGACTTCTGTTGCCTGCTTCTTTAAGGAATTCATTCCGTAATGAAGAGCAGGAGAGTCGGACTTTTTCGTGATTTTCTTTCTTCCTTTTCTCACCAGTTGGTTAAATGTTGGCATTCATCTTTCACCTCCTTCATATTATTATCTATATTATACCACTTTTTATTAAGTGGAATAGATAGCTTAGTTATATAATTCAATCCTTTAATATTGCAGCTACTGCAGTTCCTACATCTATACCACAATTTTTACCCAATGTTTTCATGTTTTCAACATTATATACTTCAACTTTTTTATTATTACAAAGATCAATAACCTTTGATGTCAAGCTCTGATCAGCGTCTTGAGCAATGTATACCATCTTAACCTCATCGGCTTCCAAAGCTCTCATAGTCTGCTTTAACCCAACAGTCTTGCTATGACTTTTTAAACCATCCAGCACTACTACATTTCCCTCCAGTTATCTATACATTCTTGTACTATGTAAATTAATGCAGCTATCACTTAGCTGCATAAGTCTACTTTAGCACAAAAGCTATATATAAACAGCTTCTTATTGTAAGAAATAACAAATTAAACCTACCCATACAAAAACAGCATGTATCCCATGCTGCATTCAATACTGAAATATTGTATCACCGTACACTTATCTTTGTCAAGGAATTTCAAACAAAGAATAAAAGTTACCATATGGGTGGATTTGTGATACGAAATATTTGGGTTTTGCTGTGCTTTATATTGTATAACTAATTTCCATAAGACTTAGAGCTTATAAGGTTTCAGATAACTCTGCCCAATTATCGTAAAGACTATCCATCTTTTCTATTAGTTCTTCTTTTTCCTCCATAAGCTCCTGCAATTTTTCAAAATCACTTGCAGCATGTTCCATTTTATTTTCAATGTCCTCAATCATTAGCTCATAAGCCATTATGTCTCTTTCAAGCATCCTTAGTTTTTTTTCAATATCTTTAGGATTAACTCTCTTTTTTCTAACTTGCTTGGGTCTTTTCTCTTGGTTCTTTTCATCAGGTTTAATAGAATCCTGCATCTTACGCCATCTTCTATAATCCTGGTACGTACCTTTATAATCAATAACTTTGCCATCCTTCAAGTCCCATATTCGTGTAGCAAATTGCTTAATAAAATATCGATCATGGGAAACAAAAAGCAAAGTTCCTCCAAAGGATTCTAAAGTCCGCTCAATCCATTCACGTGAAGCAATATCCAGGTGGTTTGTAGGCTCATCAAGTATCAGAAGATTAATTTCCTCCTGCATTAGAAGAAAAAGCTTAAGCCGACTTTTTTCCCCACCTGACAGAGACGAAACTTGCTTAAACACTTCCTCCCCCGTAAACTGAAAGGCAGCAAGACGGTTTCTTGCAGTATCCTCGCTCCACTCCATCGCATATCTTACGGTCTCAAGCATTGATAATTCAGGGTTTTCAAACTCAATAATCTGGGGGAGAAAAGCATACTCCACACTTCTGCCAATTCTTACATCACCGTTATCTGGTTGTATAATATTGGCTATAATATTTAAAAGCGTCGTTTTTCCGCATCCATTAGGTCCTATCAGCCCAATGCGATCTCCTTTTCTTACTGTAAGATTAATATCCTCAAGAATCTTTCTCTGCCCAAAACTTTTGTTTATATCACGTATTATAATAAAATCTTTTCCTGAAAACTCTATTTCTTTGAACTTCGCTTTCATATTTTTTTCAAGAAAAGGCTTTTCGGTTCTTTCTATCCGTTCAATTCTCTTCTCTAGCGCAAAAGCTCTTCTATGCATGCTTTTATTGTCTGCACGACTTGCCCAATCGTGCATTCTTTTTGCAGCTGCTTCTAGTTGCTGTATTTTCTTTTGTTCTTGCTCATATGAAGCTAACAGCTGTTGGTAACGTTCCTCCCTTAGTTTTACATAATCTGAATAATTACCTTCATAAAAAACAGCTTTACCCAATTCTATCTCTATTATTCTTGTAACAACTCTGTCGAGAAAATATCTGTCATGGGATATAACAACCACAGTTCCTTTAAAAGTATTTAGATATTCCTCGAGCCATTCACATGCTTCCACATCAAGATGGTTTGTAGGCTCATCAAGCAAAAGAATATCAGGCTTTTTTAATATTATCCTACCAAGGTTAACTCTTGTCTGCTCACCACCACTCAATTTAGAAAATGGCTTATCCAGCATTCGAGAATCTATTTGGAGCCCTTCACAAACAATGGCTAAATCTGTTTCCATCATGTATCCACCTTTGACTTCAAACACAGCAGCTATCTCGCCGTAGCGCTTTAGCAATAAAGGATCCTGATCTGAGCTCATTTTCTCTTCAAGCTCCTTAATACTCTTGAGCATTGCTAATAGCTCTTCAAACCCAGTCTTGAGTACATCCTTTACCGAATAGTCGCTGGGGAACATGGGGATTTGATCTAATACTTCCATCTGCTTGTTTTTGGGTATAAAAACATTACCCTCTTCAAATGGTTCTGTCCCATCTAATATATTAAAAAGAGTGGTTTTTCCTGCTCCATTTTTACCAAGAAGCCCAACTCTTTCACCTTCATATATTTCAAAGGAAATCCCTTGTAAAATGTGGTTATCACCATAATACTTATGGATATCCTGACAAACTATATCTGCCATTATAATATGGAGAGACTTAACTCTCTTCCCTTTCTATATTTTATGATTGTTGCGTTGCTTACTTCGAGCCATTTTTCTATATTCCAAAGGAGTCATTCCGGTATTCTTTTTGAAAGTCTCATTAAAATGTTGCTGTGTCGAAAAACCAATACTCAACGCAATCTCATTTGCTTTATTGTCGGTGTTTTCCAGCAATTCCTTTGCTCTTTCAATCCTCACCTTTATTAAAAAACTTATGGGTGAATCCCCTGTTTCCTTTTTAAAAATGCGTGTAAAATAACTTGGGCTTAAAAAAACATATCCACATATATCGCTTAAATTAATATCTCTTTCATAATAATTATTTATATATTGAACAGCCAAGTTAACAAGCTCTTTTTGTTGAAGGCTATCCTCCAAAATACTACGCTCCCATTCAAGCTTTAAAACTCGTGAGATCATAACAAAAAGTTCAAGTATTAAAAGGTATACCAAAAATTCGCTGCCGAATTGTTCTTCTGACTGTTCGGTCACAATTCGGTTTAATAATGTAATAATCTCGTTTTTATGGTTAACTTTAAGCTTTAAAAATGGCCCAGTTTTTTGCTCTGTAAAAAAGTTAATAAAATCTTCTATCGGTATGTCAGAAGGGTAATAAACTGAGCTATTGCTTTTTCGCTGAGAAAATGAAAAATGAAGGACAATAAACTCACAGACACTACCTTGTTGAACCTTAAGTGTGTGAACCTTGTGGGGTTTAATAATAATGATATCATTTGGACCTATGGTGGTCTTTATACCCTCAATGTCAAAAACAGATATACCCTTTTTGACATATACCATTTCATAATATTTATGATAGCTATGAGTTTGTGACCAATCTGCATCAAAGTGGCGCTCAATTGAATTTACTACAACAGGCATATAACCTGAGCTGTTCATAAATTCCTGCCATGTCCTGGGAAATAATTCGTTATTCACTTCAAACCCCCTTCGATATACCTCTATAATGATTATAACATATGACACATCACAGAGGAACACAAGGGGACGGTTCTTCTGTGTTATTCATGTAACAACACAGAAGAACCGTCCCCTTGTGCTTTTTTAACTTTATAACACAGAAGAACCGTCCCTCTGTGTTAGTGAGTTTACATCATTCCGGGCATTCCGCCGCCTGCTGGCATAGCTGGCTCGGGTTCTGGAATATCTGAAACCAAGCTTTCTGTGGTCAAGACCATAGCAGCTACTGATGCAGCGTTTTGTAGGGCAGAACGTGTAACCTTCGCTGGGTCAACAATACCAGCTTCGTTCATATTAACATATTCTTCAGCTAGTACATCAAAGCCCATTCCTTGTTCACTGCTTATAATCTTATCAACAATAACTGAACCCTCAAGACCTGCATTGATTGCGATCTGGCGAACAGGTTCTTCAAGTGCCTTTTGAATTATCATTGCACCTGTTTTTTCATCGCCACTAAGAGAATTAACTAATTCAGCAACCTGCGGAATAGCATCAACAAATGCAGCTCCACCACCTGCTACTATACCTTCTTCAACAGCAGCACGAGTAGCTGAAAGAGCGTCTTCTATTCTTAGCTTTTTCTCCTTCATTTCGATTTCAGTTGCTGCACCAACGCGGATAACAGCTACACCACCTGAAAGCTTAGCAAGTCTTTCCTGTAGTTTTTCTTTGTCGAACTCTGAAGTTGTCTCTTCTATTTGAGACTTGATTGAAGAGATTCTTGCTTTAATAGCTTCTGAATCGCCTGCTCCGTCAACAATAATTGTATTTTCTTTTTCAATAACAACTTTTGAAGCACGGCCTAGCTGGCTTAGGTCTGTTTCCTTTAAGTCAAGAGCTAGTTCTTCTGTGATAACTTCGCCACCAGTTAATATAGCTATATCACGAAGCATTTCTTTTCTTCTGTCGCCAAAGCCGGGAGCTTTTACTGCAACACACATAAATGTACCTCTTAATTTATTAAGAACGATGGTTGCTAAAGCTTCGCCTTCTACATCCTCAGCAATTATCAATAATTTCTTGCCCTGCTGAACAATTTGCTCAAGAAGTGGTAGTATATCTTGAATGTTAGTTATCTTTTTATCGGTAATAAGAATGTAAGGATCTTCAAGAACAGCTTCCATCTTATCGCTATCTGTTACCATGTATGAAGAAACATAACCACGGTCAAACTGCATGCCTTCCACAACTTCAAGCTCAGTTCCCATTGTCTTGGATTCTTCTACTGTAATAACACCATCATTGGAAACCTTCTCCATAGCATCTGCAATTAGAGATCCTATTTCTTCATCGTTTGCAGAAATGGATGCTACTCTTGCAATATCTTCTTTTCCTTTAACATTTTGACTTGTTTCCAAAATACTTTCTACTGCAACATCTACAGCTTTGCTAATACCTTTTTTCAAAATCATTGGGTTAGCACCTGCTGCAACATTTTTTAAACCTTCACGAATAATAGCCTGTGCAAGAAGTGTTGCAGTAGTTGTTCCATCACCTGCAACATCATTTGTTTTCGTTGCAACTTCTTTAACTAGTTGGGCACCCATATTTTCGTATGCGTCCTCAAGTTCAATTTCCTTAGCAATGGTTACACCATCATTAGTAATTAATGGAGCACCATATTTTTTCTCAAGAACGACATTTCTTCCTTTAGGCCCAAGTGTTACTTTTACTGTATCTGCAAGCTTATTTGAACCTGCTTCCAATGCCCTTCTGGCTTCTTCACCAAAAATAATCTGTTTTGCCATTACTATTCCCTCCTTATTCTACTATAGCAAGGATATCACTTTGCTTCAAAATGGTATATTCAATCCCATCAATTTTGACTTCGGTTCCTGCATATTTACTAATAAGAACCTTATCGCCTACTTTAACTTCCATTTTAACTTCCTCTGTGCCAGGGCCTACTGCCTTTACTTCAGCAACTTGAGGCTTTTCTTGTGCAGAGCCAGGAAGAACTATACCACTTTTTGTTGTCTCTTCTGCCTCTACCATTGTAATTACCACTCTGTCAGCTAATGGTTTAATACTCATTATATACCCTCCTTGTTTCGTTTTCCGGCTTCTCCGGAAAGGATTATTTTCATATTTGCACCATAGAGTAGCAAATACGTCTTACTTTATACATTGTATTAGCACTCAACTCGATTGAGTGCTAATACAATGTTATATAGAATTTACTTTTCAGGCAAATACTCTTTATCCATAAATTCAGGCGAAATTTGTCATTTTGATAATTCTTCCACGAACTTTCTTATTATTACTTTCGTTTTCTTCAATTATCTCCTATTTACCTTATTAATACAGATATGCGTTATATTGCCACAGTTCACTTTTATACTATTGGCTTCTTTGTGATATGCTATACATTCCAGATATTTTTATTTAGATAATATATTTCCTTCAACCCTTCCAGGGTAAGCAGACTATTAACTTCATCCACGCATCGACAGTAGGGTTGCATGATTCCGGCAAAGCCCCCGGTTGCTACTACTGTAATATTATCTTCTTTCATTTCATTTATAATTTTTTCAACAATGTACTCCACCTGTCCTAAAAAACCAAAGAATAACCCAGACTGTATACTAGTAACAGTATTCTTGCCAATAACCCCTGTAGGCTCAATAATCTCCACTCTAGGTAATTTAGAGGCTTTCGCGAAGAGGGCTTCAGCTGATATTTTTATTCCCGGACATATAACGCCGCCCAAATAGTCTTTATTTGAATTAACTGCACAAAAAGTGGTGGCAGTTCCGAAATCAACAATGATCACAGGTGCTCCATATAATTTTATTGCACTAACTGCGTTTACAATTTTATCTGCTCCCACTTCTCTTGGATTATCATATTTTATGTTTATGCCGGTTTTAACACCAGGACCAACTACAATAGGGTTCTTGCGGATGTATTTTTTCACTGCACTTGTTAATGTATGCATTAAAGGTGGAACTACCGAGCAGATAATTACACCATTAACCAATTCAATATCTTCATTTGCGTATTGAAACATTGATAGTAAAAGCATACCTATCTCGTCAGTGGTTTTATAGGATTCTGTAGAAATAGACCAATTATGTTTTAAAGTATCCCCATGAAAAATACCAATGGAGGTATTTGTATTTCCCACATCAATGGCTAATAACAAAAACATTCTCCCCTTATCCTATAGCCCCAACTTCGTGCTGCTAATTTGCTTTATCTCAAACTGGATATCTCTTTCAAGCTTTTCTATGTCCATCTGAATGTCTTCTATTGTTTCTTCTCTTTTAGGTTTCATTATTCTTGATGCAATGCTTCCAGAATTATATCGTAAAGAGGATCTTTTGTTGTAAT
>JAAYPS010000093.1 GCA_012519655.1 Clostridiaceae bacterium
TAGTTCTGATATACTTCGTCAAATAATCCAGAATCGGCAGCATGATCCCAGTTAGGAGAAAGGTTTGGATCACTGAATTTAAGATAAACAATTGGATAACCATTTCCAGAAAGTGTGATATTCATATGAACATCATCTTCGTCTCCAGCGATAAATATACCCACAGCAGTAGCACTGTCATAAGATCTAATTTCTAAGTTTATCCCCACATCTTCAAGATTTTTCTTAATAAGCTGGGCCATATCAATTATAGTACCATCCAAATCTGTAACTATAACCAAATTTAGCTCTCCTGGACTATATCCAGCTTCACTTAACAATTTCTTTGCTTTTTCAGGATCATATGTAGAATAATTACTCGCATCATATTCTTCGATATAGGCACCTGGGAATAGTCGACTCATTGGCTGGTTAGCTACAGCAGCATAGCCGTTATAAGCACCGTTAACAATATCCTCTTTATTAATGGCATAACTTATGGCCTGTCTTAATTTTTTATTTAGGGTCCATTCTTTTTCGTAATTAAACAACAGGTTCCATACGTTGCCATCCATATAACTTCCTACTGCTGCCCCCTCGACGTTTCCATTTTTAACTCTTTCTACATCTGTTAGGTTAGGTGCTAACACTACATCTACATTTCCTAGTTCAAGTTCTATCGCAGCCTGTGAATCTTCAGGAATAACACGCATTATGAGGTTTTCAATCTTGGGTTTACCATCCCAGTATTTATCAAAAGCTTTTAGTTTAGCTTCATCACCTTGAACCCATGATACAAATTCGAAAGGACCAGTACCAACAGGCTTCCAGTTATAAAGTTCACCTGCTTGTTCAACCGCTGCCTGATTTGATATTGCATATGTGATATCGCATAGCCTTGCAAGAGCATCACCGGCTGGTTGTTTCAGAGGAATACTTATTTCATAATCACTTATTTTTTTGATATTCTCAAAATCAAAGATAGTTTCGGTTATATTTAGCTGTGTCTTAAAAGTACTAAGAGACCATATTACATCATCAGCTGAAAATATCTCACCGTTATGAAAAACTACTCCTTCACGAAGCTTAAAAGTCAGTGACATACCGTCTTCAGACCACTCCCAGTTGGTAGCAAGACCGGGTTTAATATTCCCTTCATTATCCTTGTTAACCAGTGTTTCAAAAACACTCTTGGTCACTACCATAGAATTTCCATAGCCTGAAGTGTAAGGGTCAAAGCTCGTCGGATCCGAATTCACTCTAATAACCATGGTGTCCTTGCTTGTGCCTTTAGAAACAGAATTACCAGAATTAGTTACACCCGTTGAACCAGTCGGTGTCGTGGAATCGGCTTTTTTTCCGTCACAACCAACTAAAGTTACCAACAACATTGTTATTGCTAGAAGCATTACTAGGGTTCTTTTCATAATTATTTTCCTCCTTTATTTTAGGCTGTATCTTCAACAACCTAATTTTATATATTATGACAGGCTACAAAATGCCCTGCCTTCACTTCCATTAACTTCGGATCATCGGTTTTGCATATTTCTGTAACATGCTTACATCTGGCTGCAAATCTGCATCCTGGCATAGGATTTATTGGTGATGCAATTTCACCATGCAAAATCTCTCGTTTCTGTTTCTCATCGATGTTAATGCTCGGGACTGCTGAAAGGAGCGCTTTTGTGTATGGATGAAGTGGATTTCTAAAAAGCTCTTTTGTTTCAGCCAATTCAACCATATTGCCAAGATACATTACCATAACACGATCAGATATATGCTTAACAACTGATAAGTCATGTGTTATAAAAATGTAGGTAAGTTTAAGTTCTTCCTGCAGTTCCAGCAAAAGGTTCAAGATCTGAGCTTGAATTGAAACATCCAAAGCACTCACTGGCTCGTCACAAATAATGAGTTTTGGCTCAAGTGCGAGAGCACGTGCTATTCCAATTCTTTGTCGGCGACCACCATCAAGTTCATGCGGATACGATGTCTCAAATGCTTTACTTAATCCAACCATCTCCATTAGATTGCTGGCACGCTGTCTTGCATCCCTTTTTTTCATTCCGTCAATTAACAGTGGCTCCATTATAATATCAATTACAGTCATTCTCGGATTAAGTGATGAATAGGGATCCTGAAAGATAAATTGCATCCTACGCAAAAGATCCCGACATTGCCTACCCGATATAAATGTAATGTCCTCATTCTCAAAATAAATTCTTCCTGATGTAGGCTGGTGAATATGAATAATTGTCCTACCAAGAGTGGACTTTCCACATCCGGATTCTCCAACGACACCAAATGTCTCGCCTTTTTTTATACTGAACGATATTCCATCTACTGCATGTAAATTCCCACCTGGAACTTCAAAGTGTTTTTTTAGGTTTTCTACTGTCAGAATTACATTCATTTCATTTCACCTCCCCGTCGTACAAAGGTGAAACGCAACGAACAAGATGGTTATCTCCAATATCGATTAATCTAATATCTTGAGCGCATTTATTTGTCTTATAAGAACACCTGTTGGCAAATTTACAATGCTCAGGCAATGACATCGGGTCAGGCATGGAGCCTCTGATTGGTTTTAGTCTTTTATCTGAAGAACTGCTACCTGGAAGCGCGTTAAAAAGGCCTTTAGTATATGGATGCGCTGTATTCTTAAAGATTTGTGTTAGCGTACCCATTTCAACAATTTCTCCTGCATATATTACAGCTACTCTGTCACACATCTGTGCAATTACCCCAAGGTCATGGGTTATCAAAATATTTGAAGTACCTTTTTTTTCTTTGAGTTGCTCCATCAACTCAAGAATCTGCGCCTGAATCGTAACGTCAAGTGCCGTCGTCGGCTCATCCGCAATTAGCAAGCTCGGATTGCATGCAAGAGCAATTGCGATAATTACTCGCTGCTTCATACCACCAGAAAACTTGTGCGGATATTCATCGTATCTGTTTCTCGAGATACCTACTGTCTCAAGAGTTTCTTCTGCCATTACTCTGGCTTCAGCCTTTGACACATTATTGTGAAGCATTATTACCTCACTTATTTGATCACCAACATAGACACTAGGATTAAGTGCAGACATAGGATCTTGAAAGATCATGGAAATCTTGTTTCCACGTATCGAGCGCATATGCTTCTCATTTGCCAAGAGAATATTTCCACCTTCAAAAATTACTTCACCTTGTGTTACAACAGCTGGTGGAATAGGAAGTAAGCCCATTATCCCAAGTGCTATTGTTGTTTTCCCGGCACCTGTTTCTCCAACCAAACCAAGGGTTTCTCCAAATTTCACGTCAAAGCTAACATCATTCACAGCTTTAACTATTCCCTCTTCTACCCGATATTCAATTGATAAATTTTTTACTGAAAGAATTCCCCCACTCACTGATTTACCTTCCCTTCAATTTTGGATCAAATGCATCACGAAGCCCATCACCAAACATATTTATAGAAAAAACTGTTATGGATATCATTATTCCAGGATATGTAACTAGATAAGGATAATCTCTAATGTATTGTCTGCCCCCAGATAGCATAGCACCCCACTCTGGTATTGGTGCTTGAGCACCAAGTCCAATAAAACTGAGCATTGAAGCATTTAGGATACCCCCTGCAACACCCATTGTAAAAGTAACAATAAATACTGATAATATGTTTGGAAAAATATACTTAAACATAATCCTAAGATCACTGGCTCTTGTAACCTTTGCTGCCTCAATATATTCCTTGTGGCTCTCTGCCATAACCTGTGCTCTTATCAGTCTAGATACTCCAGGTACAGCCCCCATTGAGATAGCAATCAACAACATACTTACTATTCCACCACCAAGAGTTGCAGCTATGGCGATCGAGAGTAGAATGCTTGGAATAGCAAGGAAAATGTCTACAATACGCATTATTATATTATCTACCTTGCCACCATAATAACCTGAAATCATTCCTATGATCAGAGCTGTAAACATGGATATGGTAGTAGTACTAATTCCAATGCTCAGTGATACCCGAGCACCGTATATCATACGACTAAATACATCCCTGCCCAGATCATCAGTTCCAAACCAGTGTTCACTATTTGGTTTGGTCAATCGTCTTGAGACATCCTGATCATCATATCCATAAGGTGCTATGTATGGTGCAAGCAAAGCAGCTAGAATAATAATAACAATGAATATCAGTCCAAAAACCGCAAGCTTATTTCGAGAAAATCTTTGAA
>JAAYPS010000008.1 GCA_012519655.1 Clostridiaceae bacterium
CCCGAAAGCTCGTAAGCATAACAGAGTGCTTCCAGTACTAAAGGATTGTTACCAAGCCTTCTTAAACTGGGTAATTCCTTATAATAAAATAGACGATTTTCCATTATGCAATTCTCAACCATATCATATACTGCACTAAGAATCATTGATTTAATACGTTCTTGAGGTTTTATTCGGTAATAACGCATTAGGCTATTAACTGCAATCGAGATCATAAATGGAACCCTTATGATGGTATGGTCAGTATATGGTGCAAGCCATCCACCATATTCATTCTTCCAATCTTCAAAATCATCAACGATACTGTCAGCAGGTTTAAGCCACTTTTTGTCATGAGTTTCTTTATAGAGTGCAACTATGGTACGTAGAGCCCAACCAGTCTCTCGTGCACTTAATCCCCCGGTGGTTTGAAATTTAGGTGTTTTTAATATGCGCAAGATATTTTCGCCTATACCAATAGCACCTTCAAGTGCTGCAATATCGCCAGTTTGATGGTAATAGTCAAGTAAGCCTTCAACCCACTCATGACTAGGAGTAATCTCACCGTTGGTATGATGGGCTGAATGAGATATCTGACCTTGGTATCTCAATGGATCATCACTGAAATGGCATATATCCACATCTAACTGATGGCGTGCTGAAACAAGGTGGTAGTCTAACATTCTTCTCTCACCTGTTCTTGCATACATCAACATCATGGCATGAGGGTAATCATATTCATTATTTGTCCAGACAAGCTTACCGCCTTCTCGACCTTGCTCGGTATAGCCAGGATCTGGAGCATCTCCCCAATGTAAAATGCCATAGGCTTTTAACCTTTGGTCCGCCATGGAGATAAGACTTGTTTCTACTTTGCTTATTTTTTCGGTAGGAAAAACATCTTCAAAAACACCTGCATCCTTGTAAACAGATGCAGAAAGAATAGGCCTATCTGGCATTTGAAACTGAAGACTTTGAACATTCAGATTCTCTACAGTTTCGTTAAAGTCATGGAAGTGTAAAAATACTCTATGGGTTTTTGCCATTCCCTGATAAAAGGTTAACGAGTTATCATCTGGCAAAATACTGATATCCATGCCAGCCTGGGATACTTTCAACGCCTTTGGAAAGTTTTGATAGGCTTGAAAGATTGTTGCACAGACTCCTCCTTTATCTGGGCACGACCAATCAGCCCAGAACGTTCCGTACAAGGTTTCGGGGAACTGTTCGTTGGCATCATTTAAAAGATATGTACTGTCTATGGCTTGCTCTATTATATCCGTTGACTGCCCTTTTATTATGTTACTCCTATAGTTTGATGTGGCAAGAGAAGTATGCACATTATCTGTTCTTCCTTTTGGTCGATAGGTCATCTTGATTCCTTTTAATATGGTTTGAGCTGACTTATCTTTATTTATTATACGATAATCCAGCATTAAATAAGGTTTGCTTGCGTAGGCTTCAATTCTTATTTCGAAGTTCAACAGGCTACCATCTGAATTCAAATGCCTTCCTTTTGCAAAGAGGACAACTCTTACGGGACCATTTTCCAATATCGACCAACCAGTTTCGTCTATGGTTAGTGTAAAGGCATTTCCATTTTCATCATAGATTGTAGGACCATTGTATTCATTCTTAGAAAAATGAAAACCCGGCCCGTCAATGGAATAAAAAATGCTTTTTTCACCTGGAGAGCTGAAAACATACTGTATATCTCCAGTTGTTATACAAGGACGACCTGCCTGCATGCACACCAATACTGGTATTTCAGGAGATGCGTTAG
>JAAYPS010000094.1 GCA_012519655.1 Clostridiaceae bacterium
GAAAAAACACATAGACTTATCTGATAAAGATAAACCACTAAAGGAGAACATCAGCAGATTGCAACATATGCAAAAAAGAAGCTATGAGGGTAAGGAAGTTCAAAACACATGTCAAGAAAAAGAAGAAAGTTAATTATTTCAATATTGTTCCTTATGCTTTTAATGGTAGCTTTTTGCATTAACTCATATGCGGAGCCTGGTATAACCATCTCAAATGACGGCATTACGGTAAACACTCCTAGTAATGCCGATGATGTATCTAACAGTATAAAGCTGTTGTTTTATTTAACATTACTTACTTTTCTTCCTTCGATTATTATTATGATGACCTCCTTTACAAGGATAATCATCGTACTTTCATTTCTAAGGAATGCTATGGGAACTCAACAGATGCCACCAAATCAGGTTTTGATTGGTATTGCGTTATTTTTAACTCTTTTTATTATGTCTCCAGTTTTAACTGATATTAACGATCAGGCATTAGTTCCATTGTCAGAAAACGCAATCACATCTGAACAAGCCATAGATAACGCTTCGGATATCATTAAGGATTTTATGTTATTTAAGGCGAAAACAAGAGAAAAGGACCTGGCGTTATTTGCAAATCTTGCAGGGATACCAGCACCTGAGAATGTTGGAGATCTACCAATGAAGGTTGTAATTCCTGCATTTATGATAAGTGAATTGACGGTAGCGTTTAAAATGGGTTTCATGATATATATTCCTTTTCTTGTTATAGATATGGTAGTTGCAAGTACTTTAATGTCGATGGGTATGATGATGCTACCACCAGTAATGATATCCATGCCATTTAAGATACTACTCTTTTTACTGGTGGACGGATGGAACCTTGTAGTAGAAACTATAATCAAGTCATTCGGGTAGACTTGCAGCATATGAGATAATTGGAAGGCAAAATCACAGGTTCGGACCTCTCAAGCCACCTGAGTCATAAAGACATGAGAAGATGAAAGCATAATCAATTAAGTTGCACTTTGTTAGAAACAGCTGAAGAAAAGGAGGGTTTCTTATAGAACAGCAGGTTTTAGATATAGCTCGGGGAGCTATTTTAGTTATAATAAAACTGTCCGCACCTTTGTTAGGAGTAGCACTAATAGTAGGGTTAGCAGTGAGTATATTTCAAGCTACGACACAAATTCAGGAGCAGACCCTCTCTTTTGTTCCAAAGATTCTGGCTATTTTTCTTGCATTATTCGTGTTTGGCTCATGGATAATGACAACCTTAAAAGAATTTACATTGGGGGTTTATGAGAATATTCTCAAGTTTATTTATTAGATGCTTATGAATGTGGATTTTGAAGTACTACTTGATCTATGGGATATATTTTTGTTGGTATTCATACGGGTTACTGGGTTGTTTGTTGTTTCACCCCTTTTTGGCAGGAGAAACATACCTGCAATTTATAAGGTGTGTTTTTCTTTTTTGTTTGCAATTATCCTGACATATATTGTTCCTATTCCTAATTTGCGCTCCTATAATACTCTATTGGCATTTATATTGTTAGCAGTGAAAGAATTTTTGATTGGTTTGTTACTGGGATATATTTCATATTTTATTACTACAGCAATATATGTTGCCGGGCAAATGATAGACATGCATATTGGTTTTGGTATGGTGAATGTTTTTGATCCAGTAGCTAACATACAAATACCTATTACAGCAAATGTGTATTATATAATTGGTATGATGATGCTTTTAGTTATAGATGGACAACACCTTATTATTTATTCTTTAGCTGATAGTTTTACTTTATTTCCAATAGGCAGTAAGATAGTAATAGATCAATCCCTTGTAGATTTTTCTGTAGGAATGATTACATCAGTGTTTGTAGTAAGCTTTAAGATTGCCGCGCCAATAACTGCGGCCATACTTATTGCAGATATAGCACTTGGGGTTATTGCAAAGGCTGTTCCACAGATGAACGTCTTTGTCGTTGGAATGCCACTAAAAATATTAGTGGGGTTAATTGTTATTTTCTTAACTTTGGGGGCGTTCAGAAACATTGTTCATGTTCTTATGGGTGGCATGTATAGGGAAATGATCAAATTCCTTGAAATAATAAGGGGATAGTATTGATAGGATTAATATTTCTTAAAAAGAAGATGGTTCGTAAAGAATGTATAAGAATTAGCGAGAGTCATGCTCCAATCAGAGTGAATTTGCAGTTTTTTGCCAGTGAAGGTGAAAAAACAGAAAAGGCCACTCCTAAAAGAAGACGGGATGCCAGAGAAAAGGGTCAGGTTCTTCAAAGTCGGGAGGTTTCCTCTGCCTTGGTACTGTTGCTTATATTTCTTACGCTTAAAATTCTTACTCAATATATTTATACTCAAATGGCTGCCTTTTTTAATTTGTGTATAGGAGAGCTTGCTTTAGACTTTGATTTTGCATCGAAGAATGAGCAGCTGAGATTAATGGGATTGGTATTAGTTCAATTACTGAAATTAGTAGGGCCAATGTTTGCTGTTGCACTCTTAGTGGGGGTTATTGTAAATTATGCACAAGTGGGATGGCTATTTATACTTGAACCACTAAAACCAAAGTTTAGCAAGATTAATCCCCTTAATGGTATAAAAAGAATATTTTCTCTACGCGGTATTGTAGAGCTGATAAAGTCCATTTTAAAAATTAGCATAGTGGGTATTGTTGCCTGGAACAGTATTAAGGCCGAAGCCCATAACATAATAATGCTTATGGATTTAGATTTGCTTTCGGTAGCTGAGTATATAACTACCACCACATTGAATATTGCAATAAAAATCTGTTTTGCCATGCTTTCAATAGGCGTATTAGATTTTGGATATCAATGGTGGCAGTATGAGAAGGATTTAAAAATGACCAAACAAGAAATAAAGGAAGAATATAAAGAAACCGAGGGTAACCCTGAAATCAAACAAAGAATACGCAGCAAACAGCGTGAGATTTCTGGCAGAAGAATGCTTAGTGAAGTTCCAAAGGCAGACGTAATTATCACAAACCCTACACATTTTGCTGTGGCAATTAGTTATGATTCAAGTAAAGCTCCCGCACCTGTTGTTATAGCAAAAGGGCAGGATTATCTTGCGAAGCGCATAAAAGAGGTTGCCAAGGAAAACAATGTAGAGGTGGTTGAAAATAAACCACTTGCTCAGACTCTATATAGAACCGTTGATATTGGTCAGGAAGTGCCACCAGAATTATATCAGGCAGTTGCTGAAATACTTGCTTTTGTTTATAGAATCAAAAATAAATCTACAGCACAGGCACAATAATATGGTATTCTTGATGTTGTATTATTAAATCAATTCGGTCTTCATTCACTGCCGACCTGTAGAGGTTAGCGTCTTCTGAAGACATCGATATAAAAGGAGAAATGGATGAGAACTTTACTTGTAGCTATAAACTCACAGTTTGTACACACAAATCTTGCAATATTGTATCTAAAATCTGCATGCAGTGAAATTGGTAATGTAGATACAGTAGAATTTTCAATAAATGATCCCATACACCGCATCTATTCAGGCATAGTAAGGCAGAAGCCTGATGTAGTAGCATTTTCATGTTATATTTGGAACATAGAACTGGTTTCAAAGTTATGTGAAGATCTAAAAAAAGCATTGCCTAATATCATTATAATTGCAGGAGGTCCCGAAGTAAGCTTTGAGAACGGAGGACTATTAGCAGATAAAAAGAGTGTAGATTATATTATAGGTGGAGAGGGAGAAGATAAACTACATTATCTTCTTGAGCTATTAGCTAATAATTCTAAGCCAAATGAACAGGAGATGCTATGGCTAAAAGACTATTCGGAAGTCAGAGATTTATCCACCCTTAAATTGCCCTATAAGAATATTGAAAAGGGATCACTTACAAACAAGATAGCATATATTGAAGCTTCAAGGGGATGTCCTTTTAAATGTGCTTATTGTATGTCATCTGTAACCAGTGGAGTACGTTATTTCCCCTTGAACGATATCTATGATGCAGTGGATACTTTAGCTGAAAGTGGATCTTTAATTATTAAGTTTATTGACAGGACATTTAATTGCAATGAAAAAAGAGCAATTGAAATATGGAACTATATATTAAAGTATTCTGATAGAGGCATAGTTTTCCACTTTGAAATAGATCCAGGTCTTTTAACTGAAAATATGTTAAATTGTCTGGAGAAAATGCCAAGAGGCCTTGTTCAGATTGAAGCAGGCATCCAATCTATTCACGAAAAGACACTTACGGCAGTTCAAAGGCATGACGATATTAATAAAGCATTATTAAACATTGCAAAGCTTTTGTCTTTTGAGAACATTCATGTACACGTTGATTTGATAGCTGGGTTACCCTTTGAAAGTTACAATAGTTTTAAGCAATCCTTTAACAAGGTATACTCGCTGTTTGCTCATCACTTTCAATTGGGATTTCTAAAACTTTTGAGAGGTTCATCTCTTAAAAAAAATGCATATGATTATGGATATTTATTTCAGGAGTATCCACCCTACGAAATCATTCAAAATAGTGTGATTTCCCCGACAGAACTACTTAAACTTAAGGATATAGAAGCATGCATGGATTATTTTTATAATTCAAGTAGGTTTGTGATGACTATGAAACTAATAAATAGTTTAAAGGTTGCTCCCTTTGATTTTTATGAAAATCTAAGTTTCTATATGCGACAAAATGGTTATCTAGACAGAGCTATTAAAGTTTTTGATCTTTATGAAATTTTATATGTTTATATTAAAAATAATTTCCCATCAATTACCTACGATTTAGCCGAAAGTCTTAGGTTTGACTACCTAAGTTCAATGAAAAATCCGTCACTGCCTTCTTTTATGCAAAAACCAGGAGATGGCGTATATAGAAAAGAGAGAAAAAGCCAGATTAAATTATTCCAAAATGAGCTTCAAATGACTCTTCCACGCCTTAAGCACTTATCGTTAGATAAGATCAGGCACCAGATTTATATATCCAGATTCGATTTTTCACAACAAACTCACATTCCACAAAATTCGTTGGTGGTATTTGATTTTGGAGACACTTGTCCTGTAACTGGCTTGGCTAACTCATATATATTGCCTTAAAACACTAAATATTATAGTGTTATTAAAGCTGTCACATGATTAGGAGTCAGGGGATAAATTGGATGAAAATGTATGTTATATATGTTATAATAAGAACCCCACACATTTACGCAATCAAAGATTGCGAATGGGTACCCGGGAACCTTGTTATAACATGAAAAATTCTAACTCCTTATTTATGTTATAATAGCTCACAGGTGAGGTTATTTGAAAACATATTTACAACTTGGGCTTCAAATAATATACTAATATAGAAAAATAAAAAACAAATCATTAGATTATATTTGAATTTGCAAATAACCTATTTTAAAGCATACTTATTTGATTATTTAGCGTATTATATATAAGCTACATTTTAACGTATAGTTTAGCTGGAAATAATAATTTGAAGGTATGGAGATGAAGGATGAAGACATTGAGAATTATATTATCCTCAATTATTGGGTTGACTTTTTTAGCTCTTTTCTTAGAAGGGTTCAATAGCTCTTTTCCTGTTGCTCTTGCAGCGGGGGGAATAACTTTCTTAACTGGTATGCTTATGTTTTCACCCTCTGGAAATAAAAAATCTAAGCCTCAAAACATTAAGCCTAGGCCTAAACCTAATCCTAAGCCTAAGAAAGCTCCTAAATCCGCTGATGATGACGAATTTGTCTGCGATGGAATAACACGGGGTGAGTTGAATAGAATTGTCAGGGATGGAAAAGCACAAGTGAGCAGAATTGAAGATGTTGGACTAAAAATCATGAACCATAAAGTGCGGATCGATGTTCTCGAAATCTGCACAGCTGCCAATGATATTTTCAACAACTTTATTACAGATCCTCTGGATATCAAGACTTCTCGCCGTTTTTTACTATATTATCTTGATACGACAGAAAGGATTGTCTCAAAGTATTATGAATTAAGTAAGTCAACATATCTATCAGATGATGCAAAAAAGACATTAAAAAATGTAGAAAGTACATTAGTGCTAATAAAGGATTCGTTTAGAAGTCATCTTAAGAAACTTACTGACAACGACATAATGGATCTAGAGGCCGAAGTGACAGTACTTAAAAATACAATAAAAAGAGAAGGTATTTAATTTAGGGGCTTCAATGAACTGATACTTTTTGTTTTGCTAAAGCCTTATCTTTAGCAAAGCTTGCGAGAATTATTAAAATGGAATAATTTTTAACTCTTAAGGAGGAAAGAGCATGAATACAGCGACCAATTCATTGACACAGACACAATCACAATCGCAGACACAGTCAAATCAACTTGATGAAATGAAAATTTGGGAATCGTTAAGTCATGAAGAACAACAAAAAGTGACAGAGATAAGAAATACAATTGATATTACCGATTCACAGGCTATTATTCAATATGGAGTTCAGGCTCAAAGTAATATTTCAGATTTTTCTGATGTTGTACTTAACCAAATTCGTTCTAAAGACAGTGGGCAAGTTGGTGAAATATTAACCGACTTAATGGTAAAAGTAAATGAGTTAGATATTGATAGTCTTGGTGAAAACGAAGGACTATTTAGCAGAATGTTCGGGAATGTAAAGTCTAAAGCCAAAAAGTTCGTTGGTCAATATGAGAAGTTAAGCGTCCATATTGACAGAATAATCAATGAGCTTGAAAAAGCAAGAATGCAGTTGTTAAAGGATATTACCCTTTTAGATGGTCTGTATGATAAAAATATTGAATACATGCATGAACTTGATGTGTATATACTTGCTGGCTCATTAAAGTTAACTGAAATTAATGAAAAAATAATACCTCAACTTAAGGAAAAAGCAAAAAATAGCGATGACCCAGTGGATGCTCAGAATGTCAAAGATATGCTTAGCCTTGCAAATCGTTTTGAGAAGAAATTATATGATTTGAAACTAAGCAGAATGATTGCAATTCAGACCGCACCGCAGATTCGCCTTATTCAGAGTAATGATCAGGTTCTTGTGGAAAAGATACAGAGCTCTATATTAAATACAATTCCCCTTTGGAAGAACCAAATAATTATTACTATGACATTATTCCGTCAGGAAAAGGCTCTGAAACTTCAAAATGAAGTTAATCGCACCACTAATGAATTGTTAACCAAGAATTCGGAAATGCTTAAAGTAAACTCAATAGAAGTGGCACGAGAGTCTGAAAAAGGAATAGTAGAGATTGAAACCTTGAAAAAGGTAAATAATGATTTGATTGAAACCATTGAACAAACCCTCAATATTCAAAAAGAGGGCAGGCTAAAAAGACAGCAAGCCGAAAGTGAACTTAAGGGTATGGAGAAT
This sequence comes from Clostridiaceae bacterium, assembly GCA_012519655.1. GTDB lineage: Bacteria > Bacillota > Clostridia > DSM-8532 > DSM-8532 > Thermoclostridium. The sequence continues at coordinate 7,353 of JAAYPS010000094.1, forward strand.
GAACTAAAACAAAAACTATTAGATATAAAAGATTCTTAGAAGCAGTAAGTTGCATTACTAAAACATTAGTTTTTCTTGACACCCGTTTGTTATGTCATGTATAATATAGCCTATATATTTGTAAAAACAGTGACTGGAACGAGTAAGCTAGGAAATCCTCACAGAGAGCAAAGAGTAGGTGGAAGCTTTGCAGGTAATCTTGGTTGAAAATCCTCCAGTAGTTGCGAACTGAAACTTTTATAGTAGTAGGTAAGCCGGTTAAGGCCGTTATCTCCTTCACAAGTGACAGACAAATCATTGTCTGTAATTTGGGTGGTACCACGTAAGAATATACCTTTCGTCCCATTTGGGGTGAAAGGTTTTTTGTTAGATATGGAGGAATTGAAATGGATTATGGAAAAACTTTAAACTTGCCCAAGACAGATTTCCCAATGCGCGGGAATTTGCCTCAGAAAGAGCCTGATATGCTTAAAACATGGCAAGAGACTGATATTTATAACAAAAGGCTTAATAGAAATCTTGGCAATAAAAAATTTGTTTTGCATGATGGACCACCATATGCAAATGGAGAAATCCATCTTGGAACAGCGCTTAACAAAGTATTAAAGGACATGATTATACGGTATTATGATATGAAAGGCTTCTATGCACCATATGTTCCAGGCTGGGATACCCATGGGTTACCAACAGAGAACAGAGCCATCAACGAGCTTGGTTTGAATCGTCACGAAGTAGGTCCTGTAAAATTTAGAAAAGCATGTGAGAGTATAGCATTAAAATACTTAGATGTGCAGCGCGAATCATTTAAGAGACTTGGTGTTATTGGTGATTGGGATAATCCATATATAACACTACTTCCTGAGTTTGAAGCAAAGCAAATAGAGGTATTTGGGAAGATGGCAGAATGCGGCTGTATTTACAAAGGGCTTCGTCCAGTTTACTGGTGCCCATCTTGTGAAACCGCTCTTGCCGAAGCAGAAATTGAGTATATGGATGTTAATACACAATCTGTATATGTTAAGTTTGCGCTAACAGATGATAAGGGCAAACTTAAAGATATTGTAGATAGTCTTGACAACACTTATGTAGTTATTTGGACTACCACTACATGGACGCTACCAGGTAATGTGGCTATTTCTGTGAACCCTGATTTTACCTACGCTATAATTAAGGGCAACAATGAAAACTATATTATAGCAAAGGATCTTGTTGAAACCACGATGGAAGCTGCTAATATCGAAGACTATGAGGTAGTTGGAGAGATATTAGGTGCTGACATGGAGTATATGGTTTGTCAACACCCATTTATAGATAGAAAATCCCTCGTCATAGTAGGTGACCATGTTACTCTTGATGCCGGTACTGGATGTGTTCATACTGCTCCAGGGCATGGTGTTGAGGACTTTGAAGTATGTAAAAACTACAAAGAGCTTGAAGTGGTAGTACCTGTAGATGGGAAGGGAGTTTTAACCGTAGAGGCTGGTCAATTTGCGGGTTTGACATATGAACAGGCAAATAAGGATATATTTAAACACCTTAAAGAAACAGGAGCATTATTGACGGACATGGTTATTGAACATCAATATCCGCACTGTTGGAGATGTAAGTCTCCTATCCTTTTCCGTGCAACAGAGCAGTGGTTTATTGCAGTGGAAAGATTTAAAAAAGAAGCCTTAGAGGCAATAAAGGATGTAAAGTGGATTCCCGAATGGGGCGAAGATCGTATAACAAAAATGGTATCGGACAGAAACGACTGGTGTATATCGCGTCAAAGAATGTGGGGGGTACCCATCCCGATATTCTATTGTAATGATTGCGGAAAAGAACTAATAAATTCTGATACAATTGAAGCCGTTAAAAATCTATTTGAGAAAGAAGGTTCTATTGCGTGGTATGCAAAGGACGCTTCTGAAATACTGCCCGCACATATAAAATGCGAGTGCGGTAATGGTACTTTTAAAAAGGAAACCGATATAATGGATGTTTGGTTTGATTCAGGTTCAACCCATGCCGCCGTACTAGAAACTAATCCTCAGCTATCATGGCCTGCGGATATGTACCTTGAGGGAAGTGACCAACATCGTGGATGGTTCCAGTCATCTCTTCTGACAGCAGTTGCTACAAAGGGAAGTGCTCCATATAAGCAGGTTTTGACACATGGTTATGTTGTTGACGGTCAAGGCAGGAAAATGTCAAAGTCCCTTGGAAACGGAATGGACCCTATGGATATTGTAAATCAATATGGTGCGGATATCTTAAGGCTTTGGGTTGCATCTTCGGATTACAAAACTGATATACGTATCTCTAAAGATATTATTAAGCAGTTAACAGAAAGCTATAGGAAGATCCGTAACACTGCAAGGTTTATTTTAGGTAACATTTCCGATTTTGACCCTGAAACTATGATGGTGCCATATAGTGAAATGGAAGAGATAGATAAATGGGCCTTATTACGCTTGAATGGCCTAATAAGGAAGGTTGAAGACGCATTTTCACGATATGAATTCCATGGCTTCATTCATAATGTCCATGGTTTCTGTGTTCTGGATATGAGTAACTTCTACCTTGATGTGGCAAAAGACAGACTGTATACCTCAGCGCCTGATGCGAAAATTCGCAGATCTTGTCAGACTGCAATGTATATAGTGCTTCATTCGCTTGTTAGAATGCTTGCGCCAGTGTTAGCATTCACCAGTGAGGAAATGTGGAAGTATGTGCCACACACAAAAGAGGATAATGCCGAAAGCGTTCAGTTGAATAGCTGGCCTACGGCTAACCCTGAGTATGATAACTCTGAGCTTAGTAATAAGTGGAATAGATTAATAGATGTAAGGGAAGAAGTATTAAAAGCCTTAGAAAACGCCAGGAATGAGAAAACTATTGGTTCTTCCTTAGAAGCAAAGGTTATCTTAAAAGCAGATGGTGATGAATATGAATTCCTTGTTCAAAACAAAGATATATTGGCAATGATATTTATAAGCTCAGAAGTTGTTGTTGAACAGGATTCTTCGGTTAATGCAATAAATGTTTTGGTTGAAAAAGCAGATGGCGAAAAATGTGAGCGTTGTTGGATATACAGTACCACAGTTGGAACACATCACGAACATTCAACGATATGCAGCCGTTGTGCGACAGTACTTGAAAGTGTGGATATTAACGAGAACGCAGAGAACTAACTTAGACTATAGTATTTGTGACAAGCCCTGGGGTATAAAGTTGATAATGTATTCCAGGGTTAAGCCATGATATGAACCACATTTTACTGAAAATCAAGAAGGAGCGTGCTAGATGAATACTGGTACACTAATTGAACAGCTATGTGATATAAATGCACCTACGGGATATGAGCACTTAGCTGCAGAAAAACTAAAAGAATATTTTGAGCCTTTATGTGATAAGGCTTATATTGATCCTTTCTATAATGTAATAGGATACAAGAAAGGTACTTCACCCAACTCCAAGAGCGTTATGATTACAGCTCATTATGATCAAATTGGTATGATTGTTTCAGGTTATGAGAAGGGTGGTTTCTTAAGAATTTCAAACCTTGGAGGTATTGATACAAAAGCGCTTATGGCAAGAGAAGTAATTGTTCATGGGCGTGAAGATGTTTTTGGGGTTATAGGTGCAAAGCCACCTCATCTTTTAACTGCAAAAGAAACAGAGAAGAATCTTAAAATAACCGGATTATTTATCGATACAGGCTATAGTGATGATGTTTTAAAGAAAAAGGTATCGATAGGGGATTCTGTTACAATTGTTTCACCCGTAGTTGAAATGGAAAACAAATGTGTTTCGGGCAGAAGCCTCGACAATCGTGCAGGAGTAGCTACTCTGGTATTAATACTAAACGAACTTCAAACAATTAAACATGCTAATGATATATATGTGGTAGCAACTGTACAGGAAGAGACAAGCCTACTAGGGGCATCAATCTCTTCTTATACATTAAATCCTGATTTGGCGGTTGTGATTGATGTTTGTCATGGGGATATGCCAGATGCTGATAAATCTCAGTGTTTTACACTTAATAAAGGGGTGCCAATTGGTATAGGCCCTGCTTTCCATCAAGATTATACAAAGGCGTTGTTTGATGTTGCAAAAAAAGAAAGAATTGCCACTCAGCGCTCTATTGAACCAAGTGATCCCGGAACAGAGGCATTGGCAACTCAAGTATCACGTTTGGGTATTCCGACTGTAGCAGTGTCGATCCCCCTTCGTTATATGCATACAGGTGCAGAGCTTATATCATTATCAGATGTGGAATCAGTAGCTACACTTGTTGCAAGATATATTGCAGGGGAGCTCGATGTTACTGTTGGTCAGAACTTAATTTAGCGTTAAGAAGGAATTGAAGTAGTTTCCATGCATTGTAGCATATTGCTGAGAAATATTTGATCTGCTTTAAGATATTCGCATTGAAGAATTAACGCTTTTTGGAAGGAGAAGGATCATGGAAAAGTTAGCCGAGCTAACAAGATTGGATGGCATTTCGGGAAATGAGCATATAGTTCGGGAATATATAAAACAAAATCTTGCAGGTGAGTCACTTGAGCACTACACAGACAGTATAGGGAACCTTATTGTAAAAGGAAAAAGTAGTGGTGCCAGTGATCTGAAAGTGATGCTTGCTGCCCATATGGATGAAGTTGGACTTATGATTACCTATATAACTGAAGACGGCAAGCTGAAGTTTTCAACCGTTGGAGGTATGGATAGCCGTATTTTGATTGGACAACATGTGCGTGTAGGGGATAAGAAAATTCCTGGCGTTATTGGCTACAAGTCCATCCATATTCAAGATAGAGCAGAGCGGGAAAGCGCTGTTAAGCTTAAAAACCTTTATATTGATATTGCTGCGAAGGACAAAGAAAATGCACAGGAACTTGTGAATACAGGTGATTATGCGGCATTTGCTTCTGAGCCTGTATTCTTTGGGGAAGAAAGGATAAAGGCAAAAGCTTTAGACGATAGGGCAGGATGCTTGGTTATCATGGAACTTTTAAAAGAAGTTTGGCCTTTTGAGCTATATGGATGTTTTACTGTGCAGGAGGAAGTCGGATTAAGGGGCGCTACTGTTGCAGCAAACAGAGTTAGACCTGATGTTGGTATCGTACTTGAAACAACCACATGTGCAGACGTCCCTGAAGTCAAGGAACACGAAGTTTCCACTGTAATGGGGGCAGGTCCGTCTTTGAGTTTTGCGGACAGAACATCCATCGGTGATAGGGATCTTCTTGACCATTTCATTAAAACAAGTCAAAAAGAAGGTATTCCATTCCAATGGAAAAGAACAACTGCGGGAGGTAATGATGCAGGGAAAATACAAACCTCAGGAACAGGGGTTAAAACACTAACTGTATCCATTCCATGTCGTTATATTCATTCGCCTGTTTCTGTACTTGACTTAAAGGATCTAAGAAATATGCTTAACTTGGTAGGTAAAGCTTTGCATACATTACCACAGGCATTAGGGAGGTAAATTATGATATCTTTATTGAAAGAATTGACAAGTGCTTATGGCCCGTCGAGCCGTGAAGAAGAAGTTAGAAATTTAATAGAACAAAAAATATCATCAAAAGTAGATGAGATTTATACCGATACTCTTGGTAACCTAATAGCTATAAAAAAGTCTAAAGAAAATGCTAAGAAAATAATGCTTGCAGCCCATATGGATGAAATAGGTCTAATTGCTACGTATATCGACGATAAAGGGTATATACGTGTCTCAAATATTGGTGGTATTAACCCATATATTGCAATTGGTCAAAGAGTTCAGTTTCAAAATGGGGTAATGGGATGCATTTGTTACGAAGAAAATCTAACGGATTATAAGGATCTGAAATTAAACAAATTGTATATTGATATAGGAGCAAATAGTAAAGAAGATACAAGCAAATATGTTACCCCGGGAGATATTGCTGTTTATTGTGGAGAAACCATAGAACAAAATGGGAGATTCGTTTCAAAGGCGTTAGATGATAGAATTGGCTGCGCTATTTTGATTAAGCTTATCGAAGAAATGCAGGATTGTCCAAATGAAGTCATTTTTGTTTTTACTGTTCAAGAAGAAGTGGGACTTAGAGGTGCAGGCCCTGCAGCTTATGGTATTAGACCTGATATTGCAGTTGCTGTGGATGTCACTGGCACAGGTGATACACCAGAATGCAAACCTTTGTCCATTGAATTGGGAAAGGGACCTACAGTTATGATTAAAGATAATAGAACCATATCCCACCCAATGGTTAAGGATGCATTAATTGAGTGTGCTAAACAAAATGAAATACCCTATCAGCTTGAGGTAATGAGCGTAGGTGGAAATGATGCAGGTACAATTCATACGGCGGCAGGAGGAGTTCCTACAGGTGCTGTATCCATTCCATGTAGATATC
>JAAYPS010000095.1 GCA_012519655.1 Clostridiaceae bacterium
ATTATATCACATATTTGCGACAAATAGAAAAGTATTAATTTCATTGTGACTTATTTCCATTATATGACGAATTATGGGTGTTGTATAGATTTATTTGCATGAACAATATGTTTTCTTTCTTATTGCCATTATTGTTATTATTCATATCTGCTTCATTTGGTTCATTTGTATTATCATCATTTAGAGAGGTGAAAGTTTCATTAAGATAAAGATAGGAATCCATTACAGCTTCAGATATATTGCTATTTTCTAAATTTTGATTATATTCTAAATCACCAATAGAGCTTTGATAAGCTTTTTTTGCTTCTTCTAAACTATTTAAAAGTTCTTTTTGTCGATATTCTGTATATATGTTATTTATTATTGGATAGCCTACTATAAGTGCTCCTATTATTATTAATATAATGGATTTTAGCTTCATGATAAACGGTTGCTCCTGCAAAAAATAAAAGATCGAAGTTTTCCTCCGATCCCCCAATTTCATTTTTGTTTTTTTTGATTAAGTTTTATACCAGCATATATCACGCCTGCTCCAAGACCATAGAATATTATTGGGGGTATTTCACCTGTTTTAGGTAGTGTTTTATGTACTTCATCTTCCTGAATAATTATTACCTCTGTCTCATCGTAGCTCGCTTCTTCATCAGGAATACTTTGTTCTTCAAAGATATCTTCCACATCTATATCAGAAGCTATTTTAGCTGGTGCTTTCGAAGGCTCCACTGTAGGAACATGGGTTATGGTTGGAGCTATTGATATTATAGGTGTTGGAGGTTCCGGACTTATAGTAGGTACTACAATGGTCCTAGGCTTTGTTGTTGGTCTTGATAATGGTGGTTTTGGTGTAGGGGTTGGGGTTGGTTCATCAGAGTATTCAGTTCTAAAAATAATGGTAATTAATGAAATTACGCTTTCAAGCTCATTACCAGCTTCCTCGGACATTGAAAGAATATATAATAACTCTGTGGGCTTACCTGGAATAATGTTTAGCTGTTTATCTCCGTTAAAAGTACATCCTTCGCCTGATGTAAATGATGACAAAGATTTTTTTCCTATAATATTATCATTAAAAATGGTGAATCCTTTATCAAGTGAAAGATATAGGTTATTTGTAAATGAATCATATACAGTCTCTTTTTGATATTCTTTTTTATGTTCTATGATATCTATGTCTAAACTCATGCTCGATATTTTTATCGAAGTATCACTATTGCTAATAATTCTAATAATACCTGTTATTGTTTTTCCGGGGTATAACTGTTCATTACCAAAAAGGTCCCCTTCTGTAGTGCAATTTCCATTACTGTCTATTGAAACTATAACACTAGGCTCCTCATGAAGCATGTTTGCATAAGAAGTATTTAAGAAAATGGTAACAAGGCAAATTGTTAAGAAAATAATTATTGTACGACTTAATTTCAAATTCCCAACCTTTGTCTGCATTAGATACACCTCAGAATATTCTTCTTTAATCCTCCATTATAAACAGCGATGTAAGTACATCAATAACTTCATAAACATACTTTCAAGTAGGTAGAGTATTGAATATAATATAATCGGTCTATTCCATCATAAGAAACAGGGACATATTAAAACTATGTAGTATCTTGCTAATTTGTAAATACCTTATGCAGAGAAAATCTCTGCATAAGGTTTTAATAGAAACTATTCTGCTGTAGTTGGTGCAGTAGTGGGCCTTGCATTGAACTGGTATACTTTTGCTTTAACTTGGAATTTATATTCTTTTTCTTCAGCCATTTCTTTTTCTGTTGCTCCAGGATTAAATACAATTCCCATTTCAACTGTAACTTTATTTTCCTCACCTGCTTCAACAAAAATACCATTGCCCTCGTTTAGTTTTTTAAGGGCATTTGCTAATGGGATAGATTTGCCTTCGTAATACGGTTCAAATTCATCACCATCCTCCTTAACACCTATATAATCAATTCGTATTACTTTATTATCTGTAAGATGGGATGGAGCAGTAATTGAAAAGTCATCAACATAAGCTCCCAATGTTCCAGTGTTAACCATATCAAAGTAGAAGTTATTTCTTACACCAGGATATACATCGTTGAATGTTACTTCCATTGAATAACCATCCGGTGTGCAATCAGCATTAATCTGGTAATCATCCTCCCCAGTAACATTTGCAGGCTCTTGGAATATTACTTCCAATTCACCTGTGTTTACTGTGGTGTTAATTGTCAAATCCTGTGTCCAGTATGCGTATGCGGCTCCTACCAGCATAACTGCAACTGCGAGTACTAGTACTAAAAATCTTGTCTTTTTCATGCAAAATCTCTCCTTTTGAATTTTAAAATTTAAGAAAGATATATCTTTCTTACAACGGTAATTATAGGATTTTGCATAATTGTTTTCACCATTACAATGTATAGTTTTACATGGTACTAAAGTGTAATGAACTAATACTTTTGAGTAATAATAAACATTTAAGAAAATATCAGCAGGATTCATCTTCAGCACTAGCTAAGAAATCCTCCAGCTTATCAACGAAAGGAAATTCTGCATCTTTTCTTTTTTGTTCAAAACATTCTTTTTGATTAAAAGTATATTTTATCGTGTTATCAATAATATAAAACTCAGTTATATCCATTGGGTTTTTGTTGTATTGATAAATAATTGGCTTACCTATTTCATCAGATAGTCTTACAAGGTCATCCACAGAATTGACTTTATATATACTTAAATTTTGTATTGAATTATCTTCTAATAATGCAACAAATCGGTTACCATACTTCTTGAATAAATTGTTAATTTCTTTAACATAGGGATTTATATCTTCTGCTGTAGTTGAAAATAATAGTAGTAATATAAAAGACAATACCAAAACTCCTATTATAGAATAGTAGATTGTTAATTTATTTCCATTTGGAGGCATTTCTAATCTTATTGTTTTCTCAACAGTTTTAGGCTCCGAAGTAATCTCTTTTTTACTAATTGTAAATTGATTCAAATCTAAAGGAATTTCAATCATCTGAGTTAATTTATCATCTATTAAACCCTCTCCAGTATCTGCTTTAATATCAACATTCATTACAACCGATAGCTTTGTTGGCATATTTACTTTTAGAGATTTAATTATTTCGTCGGCTATGCTTTTATATTCCCAGAAATTTATTTGTACATC
>JAAYPS010000096.1 GCA_012519655.1 Clostridiaceae bacterium
AACTTAACTGTTTGAATAGGTTCAGCCCACTCGACTACATTCTTTTGAATTTCTCCAAAGCCCTTTGAGTATTTGTCTAAATCCTTAGCTACTATAAAGTTAACAGCGCTGTTAACAAGCTCTTCGTTATTTAGAACTTGTTCAACATATTTGTCAACATTATCATCTGACAAAATACCTTCTGCTAAAATTCTGTCTATAAATGTAGCTACAGAATCAGAAGCAGTACGTTTGTAACTGTTGATTTCAACTTCAAGTTCGTCAACATAATCTTTTGCCAAAGCTTTTATTGCCTCAGAGTCTAGTTTAATAAAAGCATTTAGGTTACCAGTACTGTACTTAATGTCTTCTATTGCAAATAACTGAGGTAGACCAAGATCAGCATAGTTAAATGCGAAACTTAACTGATCGGTGGGTAACCGTTTGGTGACAAATTTAGGTGCTTTTTTATCACCTAGATTAAACTCACCAACTGAAATTGATATTCCAGTATCGCCTGGGTCGATGAATACTTTCGCGCTGATCGGAAGACTGATTGAGCCGTATTTTGCATTCACATACATACGTTGATCAGCTGTTTTGAATGCCACTTCTTGAATTGTTAGTTTGTCGGGAAGACCTAAATCTGTTTTCTCTAATTCATCCTTAATAAAAGAGTTGATTAAGTCCTGGTTGAGTTCGATTTCCAAAGTTCTTGTGTCTGCATCATAATATAAATGCTTTTTTGCGATTTCCGTCAGTGGATCCTCAAGTTGTACATAAGTAAAGCTTAAATCATCATAAACGGAATTGTTTAACCTCATGATGGTTGATATAGGTATTGCAATGATAACTAAAACAACAGCTATAATTACATAAAACCACCATTTTTTAAACATAACTGGCACCCCCTATAATTTGAGCTTGTCCTTCAAGCCTTTTTATGGAACATTTATTTATTATAAATATATATATGATATATATTTATATGCCTATTATGTACGATAATATTCAATACAAATTTCAGGTATTCCTAAAAATTGTATACGTAAAATTAACCAAAAAAATTTCATTATTTTGCTAACTACTTAGTATAATATACTATAAAATAGTATCACTGTCAATTATAGCTTTCCCGCCAGTTTTTAAAAAAGTCCCTCTTCTGAGCTAAAAAATTAAGAATTTTTAGTATCTTAGTGGACTGCATCATGTCTGGATATAATATATAGAACGATTCAAAAATTAAACAACTACACAATAAACCAAATGGTGGCAAAAGTCAATATCAATCAAGGAAATGCTTTCCACAAAATAATCAGATGAAAATTGGATATAATGTCTAAATAGGCAAGGGCACATCGCTAAGCCTTTACTAATTGAAACAGAGTTTCTATTGTGCTACAATAGATTTTATTTTAGTACATAAAAATTGAAAGGAGAAGGCAAAGGAAAGTTAGTTTTATTAAATCCTTGCCTACTGTTTTTATATGAGAAAAAAACGATTATTGTATTCTTTATTATTTTTACTTATATTAGCAAGCTTAGCACTATTCATAACCTCACGAACACCTTCTAGGACACGCACAGCAGACAATAAATCTGCTACGCCAACTCCTTCTGTCACAAAACAGGCCATGCCACAAAATAACGACATTACAGCTATACCGACCCCTACCCCACCACCAGTGATACAAACCATATCACCAGAATATTTCCCATTTGATGTCGACCCTAAAAATGTGAATCCTGATACCCTACCAATATTTGATGGTACTAATGCTTATAATGAGTATGCAAAAGAAGTGAGTTTTGGAGATGTTGATTATAAGTTCTGGCATTTTCTGGATATGGATATTGTGACTTCGGATGTTGAAAACCCCGGGATTACATTTGGAGCTGCTGATAGTTACACAGATGTTCAAGGAATTACAACTTTTAGAGGAAATCATTATCGGGACTCTGCAGCATATGGCTCACGGCAAGTTACAGAAAAAAAATTGGAGTTGGTGTGGACAAAGGATACTGGTTCTATCAGTACAGGTTCTTCTTACTGGCCTGGTGTTGGCTGGACTGGCCAGCCTTTGATTATACATTGGGATGAAGATGTGCGTAGATTGATGAATATAAATTCTGAGTTTAAAGATTCAGATCTTGTAGAAGTAATATATCCAACGCTGGATGGTAATATTTATTTCCTTAATCTTGTTGACGGAAGACCTACGCGTGATCCAATTAACATTGGATTTTCTACAAAAGGAACCGCAATGATTGACCCAAGAGGTTATCCTATTTTGTATACTGGACAGGGTCTTAATCAGAATGGTGATGTTTTTGCGCACCATGAATTTAGAATCTTTAGTTTAATTGATCAAACAGAGATGTTTTCCATAGTGGGTACTACTGCTGAAGCTTTTCGCCTATGGGGTGCTTTTGATCCTTCCCCACTTTTGGACAAAGAAACCGATACCTTAATCCAACCCGGTGAAAATGGGCTTTTATATAGAATTAAGATGAACACAGATTTTAAACGTGAAACAGGTGAGCTTTCTATTGACCCAGAAGTAACTAAATTCAGGTATGGCAAGGTTTATGACCCAAACATAGGTTTTGAGAATTCGCCTGTGATGTATAAGAATTACCTATATCTTGCTGATAATGGTGGATTATTACAATGTATTGACATTAACACATTAGAGCCTGTTTGGATTGCAAATGTTTATGATGACACAGATGCAACAATTGTACTTGAAGAGACAGATAAAGGTGTCTTTATATATACGGGAAATGAAGCTGATTTGCGTTGTATTGGCAAACCACAACCTTCCTATGCTGATTGTCAGCTCCGAAAATTTAATGCTTTAACTGGTGAGCTTATTTGGGAAAAATCATATGAATGTATATACCAATATGGTGTAAATGGTGGTTTACTTTCTACACCTGTGCTTGGAAAGAACGAAATATCAGACCTTGTTATTTTTAACATATGTAAGACAAAGGACTGGAAAAGCGGCAAAATGGTTGCTCTTAATAAAGAAACTGGAGAAGAAGTATGGGTAAAGGACCTCGAGAACTACAGCTGGAGTTCACCTGTCGACTTTTTGTCTGATGACGGCAAAACCTACATGATCTTCTGTGATTACGCAGGAGATATGCATCTTATGGATCCTATGACTGGAGCAATAATTGATACAATATCAGTAGGACTCAATGTTGAAGGTTCTCCTGCAATTTATGATGATATGGTTGTTATTGGAACATACGCAAAGAAAATATATGGCGTAAAGATTAAATAGTAAAAGCAAACCTATATTAGTAAAATATTTTTAAATATAGTTAACAAAAAATCATCTATCCTTTATAATACCTATTTAGAATTTATTATTGCTTAAAATTTGAAAGGAAGAAAGAAATGAAACTTGGAATAATTGGACTGCCCAATGTAGGGAAAAGTACTTTGTTTAATGCAATTACAAAGGCTGGTGCTGAAAGCGCCAATTACCCTTTTTGCACTATAGATCCAAATTTAGGAATTGTAAGTGTACCAGACGATCGTCTTGAAAAACTTGCTGAAATCTATAAACCAAAGAAAGTTATACATACTGCAATTGAGTTTGTGGATATAGCTGGACTTGTGAAAGGAGCAAGTAAGGGCGAAGGACTTGGGAATAAGTTCCTATCACATATTCGTGAAGTCGACGCAATAATTCATGTTGTCAGATGCTTTGAGGACCCAAATATTGTTCACGTGGATGGCTCCATTGGGCCTGTACGGGATATTGAAACAATTAATCTTGAATTAATATTTGCTGACTTGGAACTTCTTGAAAAACGTATGGACAAGATAAAAAAACAAGCAAAGTCAGGCGAAAAGCAATATTTTTTAGAGTTAGAATTCCTTGAAAAAATTCATAGCCATCTTGAATCTAATCAGCCTGCACGTACAATGAAAATTGAGCCCGAATGGGAGAAATATATGGAACAGCTTTTTTTACTCACATCAAAGCCCCTTATATATTGTGCAAATGTCGCAGAAGAAGATATACAAAATTCCAGTGATAATCCCTATGTTAAAGAACTTATGTCCTACGCTGAGAAGGAGAATGCTGAAGTTTTGGTTGTTTGCGCAAATATTGAAGAAGAAATTTCACAGCTCGAAGACCAAGAAAAGCAAATGTTTATATCTGAGCTTGGTTTAGGTCAATCTGGACTTGACCGCTTAATTCATGCAAGCTATGAGCTTTTGGGGTTAATTAGTTTCTTAACAGCAGGTGAATCTGAAGTACGGGCTTGGACAATAAAAAGAGGAACAAAAGCCCCTCAAGCAGCTGGTAAAATCCATAGTGATTTTGAGCGTGGCTTTATCCGTGCTGAAATAGTACCTTTCGATGACTTAATAAGGTTAGGCTCATATAATGCTGCAAAAGAACAAGGTCTTGTGCGTTCTGAAGGAAAAGAATATATAATGAAAGATGGAGATGTAACGTTATTTAGATTTAATGTTTGATCTTACTACTTAACATACTCTGCTATTTGTTGAGGGTCTACTATTTTAACAGTTGATAAATAAAAATCAATAAGTCCTTCATCTCGCATTTTACACAGTTCTCTTGACATTGAAGGTCTGGAAACATTTAAGAAATCTGCCATTTCGTTTCGCTTCATGGGCAAATGAATTAGTAAACTGCCTTGCTTTTTATGCTGTTCCCAAATGTAAGTGCACAGCTTCTCTCTCATACCCTTAATAGACAAGTACTCTACTTGTTTATTAAGGCTCATTGCTTTATCAGAAAGTATCTTTAACATATTAGTAGTTAATTGTTGGTGATATGAGCATGCCCTCTCACACCCTGCTACTATTTTCTCAGGCTTAATAAATAGAACAATTGAACTCTCAACAGCCGAAATTGTGGCAGGCCATACTCTTTTTTCTGAATAAACAGCCATTTCCCCAAATAATTCTCCTGGCTTTAGAATGTTCATTATTAAACGGTTCCCATCAATGTTTTCTTTCAACACTGATAAACTTCCCTGTAAAAGCAAACCAAAACCTTCCATTTTCTCTCCGAGATGTGCTACGATTTCACCCTTTGTATACGATTTTTCTTTGGGGTTAAGGCATGCAACCATATTTAATATGTTTTCTTTTGACATATCTGAAAACAATAGTGAGCTTTCTAACACTTCATACCATTTATTTTTCATAAAATTCTCCCTTTGTAGCTATAGCTACCGATTTGTATATTCAAATATATTATAATCATAGCTAATAATCAACATTAATCTATAAAAAAACTTATTTATTTCCAAGTTAACTAATAATAAAAGGAGGCTACATTAAATGTCAATGTTTTGTTTTCAGTGTGAACAGACTGTAGGGGGTAAAGGTTGTACGAAAGTTGGCGTATGCGGTAAAAAACCTGATGTTTCCAACAGTCAAGACGAGTTAACCTGCGCATTAATTGGACTTGCCCAGGCAGCTGACGGTAAGAGCCCAGGAAAAGATGTCGCAGATTTAATGTTTAAATCACTTTTTGCAACTATCACTAATGTAAATTTTGACCAAGAACGCATTAATGAGCTCATAGCTGAAGTTGAAAAAGAAAAGAACGCACTAGGCGGAGCCGAAAACTATGATGCATCAAAGCTTTGGAAAGGCGACGTAGATATTGTATCTATGCGTTCAACATTGTTATTGGGTCTGCGCGGCATGGCAGCTTATGCCGAGCATGCCAGTGTATTAGGCAAGGAAGATATTGAAGTATCTAATTGGTTCTTTAAAGGTATGAAAGCCTTAGGCGAAGAACACACTATCGAGCAATGGTTAGATCTATTAATGGAATTTGGCAATATAAACCTTAAATGTATGGCTCTCCTCGACGATGCAAATACATCTGCTTATGGTCATCCAGTTCCTACAAAGGTTACTACAAATGTCGAAAAAGGTCCTTTCATTGTTATATCAGGGCATGACTTGCTTGATCTAAAGCAACTGTTAGAACAAACAAAGGATAAAGGTATTAATATTTATACACATGGCGAAATGCTTCCAGCACACGGATATCCTGAGCTCAAGAAACATTCCCATTTAAAAGGCAATTTTGGTACAGCATGGCAGAACCAACAGAAAGAATTTGATGGCGTACCCGGTGCATTTTTATTTACAACAAATTGTCTCATGCCTCCAAAAGCATCATATGCCGATAGAGTATTTACAACTGCCGTAGTAGCGTATCCCGAATTAAAACATATTCCTGATGGTGAAAACGGCGTTAAGGACTTCACACCTGTTATTGAAAAAGCACTTGAATTAGGTGGATATCCAGAAGACAAGTCTTTTACTGGTATAAATGGTGGCAGCGAACTTACAACAGGTTTCGCAAGAAATGCTGTACTAAGTAACGCTGGAACAATAATAGAAGCAGTTAAGGCTGGCGATATTAGGCATTTCTTCTTAGTTGGAGGATGTGACGGAGCAAAAGTAGGTAGAAATTACTACACGGATTTTGTTAAAAATACACCTGACGATACAATTATACTTACATTAGCTTGTGGAAAATATCGTTTTAACGACCTGGACTTAGGGACAATCGGTGGATTTCCAAGAATTCTTGATATGGGGCAATGTAACGATGCTTATTCAGCAATACAAGTAGCAGTAGCACTTGCAGAAGCTTTTGATTGTGGAGTCAACGATCTGCCATTGACATTGGTTCTTTCATGGTACGAGCAAAAGGCTGTTTGTATTTTGCTAACATTACTTGCACTAGGAATTAAAGACATATATTTAGGTCCCACATTACCAGCTTTCCTCTCATCCAACGTGTTAGGTATACTTGTTGAGAAGTTTGGTATTAGACCTATTACGACAGCACAAGAAGATCTTAAAGCAATACTTGGCTAATCAATATAGAAAAAGACCTGTTTTGTTCTAATAACAAAACAGGTCTTTTGCATTACTGTAATCTTTTTTCTACAATAAACGTTTTTCGCCTTCAATTTCTTGTATGTGTTTTATGTCCTGTGTGACTTCTACTGTGCCAAGATATTTTCCATTCTTATCTCTGACTGCAAAATACCTAATATATACGAATTTATTGCCCATATTGATCCAGAATTCTTCACTATCTTTATTACCAGCTTTAAAATCTTTCACTATTTCTTCAACCACATGAACACTGGCAGGAGGATGGCAGTTGTGAACGGTACGCCCGATAATTGCTTTTGTTCTTGCAAAAATTCTTTCGCTTGATTGTGAGAAATATTTTACAATATCATCTTTATCAACGAAAGTTATATCTATAGGCAGGCTATTTAGCATACATGTTAACTCTTCAATTTCCAGAAAACCCGTTTCAAAACGTATATATCCATCTGCTTGCGTTTCACCTTTTTTATTTTCTTCTTGTTCAATATCTACTCGTTCTGGGTTCCATGGCTTAATTCTATCAATGAAACAAAAACCGATTTCATGGCTCTCTTTGTCAATTGTAACCCACTCATCCTCTGTAAGAAGGTCTTCTACCATCGGGAATAATATGTTTTCCTCTTTAAAAATCATATCATTTACCCTAGCAATTACATTTTCAAGGTCCTTTAGTATATTCTTCATATCAGTTTTGTTTTTTATATTGTTAATTGCCTCTTTTATTTCTGCCCTAATTTCATCATCCACACCCCACATTACTTGTGGTGGCGTTGTAATATCGTATTTCTCCATATATGGAAATAACAAATTTTCTTTGCGACTGTAATGTTTGTCTATTTCTAGAAGCTTTTGAACTTCATTTAATAGTTTATTAGTGTTGTCTTCAGATCCTTCCTCTTTAAATGCTGCCATCGCTGGTTTTAGTGAGCTCTCAATAAAATCTTCAATACCTCTATTTTCGGCCTTAAACACATAAATAGGGTGCCCTTCCTCTTCTACTGGTTTCTTTAAATCATGTATTTGCTCCACTGAACTACCTAGCACAGCAGCATGTACATCACACAATCTCTGAATCTCTTCAACTGGCATCCCTTCTGAAACAAGAGAATTTTCCAATTCGGCTATTTCTTCTGTAGTAACGCCATTGAGTAGTCTTTGGAAATCCTCTTTTACTACATCCACTGATTCCCCATCGTGAAGACGATTAATTAGTTTTCTCAATGTTTCACGCCTGTATTCACGGTTATTAATAATTTCACTCACATAAATCACCTTCCATTTATATAGATCTGATTATTACATTTGCATAATGGTTATATTCTACCCATTAATTTAGCAAATTAACTATACTTTGAAAATAGTAATCTTCTTTTTCAGCGGTAAGTTGATAATAACAAATGTTTCAAAGAATTGGATAAATTTTTCATTAAAACCACTTGTTTTTTGCATAACCTCGTGGTATATTTAATACGCTATAGTCATTTTAGATATATGCATTGGATTAATATTTCCCTGCACCAGCCCTCTTTAATTAATTTTGGAGCGTAGAGTCAAAGAAGTATTAAATCCAAAAAATTAAGGAGGTATATGGGAATGGCTGACAAAATTATAGTCTGCAAAGATTGCGGATCTGATTTTACCTTTACAGAAGGTGAACAAGAGTTTTACAAGGAAAAAGGTTTTGAAAACGAACCTCAAAGATGCCCAGACTGCAGAAGGGCACGTAAAGCACAAAGAAACAATAGAGGCAATCACGGCGGCGGAAACAGATGGTAAACTTAAGGAGAGCAATAGCTCTCCTTTTTTATTTTCATAAAAAAGCACTTGTTTTGCGCAAATATTTGATATTTATCACGTAATACTGTACAATAACAAACGGAACATTTGTTCTAAAAATTGAAATGAGGGCAAAGGTACACGACGCTATTTTAGTAGCCTCGTTCCCTATTTTGCGACAAAACAATGGAATCTATTAAGATAAATATCTCGGTGCGTGATTTAGTTTCCTTTTCCATCCCTGTTGGTGATAACCGGGGCTTTTCAATAAACGCTGCAAGGGAGGGCATCGAGGGTCATCAAGAAGTTCATGATCGACTAAAGCAACAAATTGAGCCTTTGGGTACTTATCATAGTGAAGTACCAGTTTCAATTTCTTTTTCCCATGCCATTTTTTTGTTACAGGTTTCTGGAAGATTAGATGGTATCATTGAAACAGACAGTGGATATAGTCTGTGTGAGATAAAAACCACAAACAAGCCATTAGAATCATTAGAAGACTCTGATAATCCTGCCTATTGGGCTCAAGGTCTTTGTTATGCTTATATTGTAGCTAAAGAAAAAGGCCTTGATAGCATTAATATTTTACTACTATATTTCCACCGCAATAGTAAAGAAATACGTACATTCGAACAAAAGCTTACCTATTCAGAGCTTGAGAAGTTTTTCCATTCCCTTGTTTTTCCATATATCAATGGACAAAAAAAACAATATGACTGGCAAAACTTGCGCAATAGTTCTATCAAAGCTCTATCCTTCCCCTTCACTGAATTTAGAAAAGGACAACGAGCAATGAGCGCCGCAGTATACCGGGCAATAAGAGATGGTAACAGACAGTTCATCAAAGCCCCTACTGGTATTGGTAAAACTTTAGGCGGGATGTTTCCTGCAGTAAAAGCAATTGGAGAAGGACATATAGACAAAATCTTTTACTTAACTGCGAGAAATACAACACAAGCCGTCGCAGGAGAGACATATGAGATGATGGCTTGTAATGGTCTTCGCTTAAAAACTTTACATATTACAGCAAAGGAAAAGGTATGCTTATCACCAGATACTTCATGCAACGAAGATGAGTGCCCTTTTCTTTCTGATTACCCTCAAAAATCTAGGAAAGTTATTTCTCGTCTTTTCAAAGAAACCGATTATTTTGACAGGGATTTTATTGAAAGAGCTGCAACAGAAAATAAACTGTGTCCTTTTGAGTTATCCCTTGATTTAAGTACACAATCTGATCTAATAATATGTGATTATAACTATGCTTTTGATCCACGTGTTTACTTAAAACGCTTCTTTCAAGAAAAATCAAGCGATCAATTATGCCTTTTGGTTGATGAAGCCCATAATCTACCCGACAGGGCAAGGGAAATGTACTCCGCTGAATTAAGGAGATCTTCTTTGAGAAATATTTACCATAAAATTAAAAACAAGCTGCCCTCTCTTGCAAACTCCTTAAAGAAGGTGAGAAAAGCACTGCTCTCATATACTACAAATGTGCCTGCGTATTTTTCAGAAATACCTTTTCCATGGACCATAAATAATTCCGAGCCACCTGAAGAATTGAAAGAGCCCATAGAGAAGTTTCTTTTTCATGCCGAGTTTATATTAAATGATGAAACACCGTACTCTTTTAAAGAAGAATTAATAACATTCTATTTTGACCTTGCTCATTTTTCAAGGATATATGATTATTTTGGTGCTAATTATGCCACAATCTTTAGCCGTGAAAAGGGTGACTTTGCCATAAAACTGTTTTGCATTGATCCTGCACCAATGTTGAATAAGCGAATGGAGAATGTAAAAAGCTCAATATTTTATTCAGCTACATTGTCCCCTGCCTCATATTATAAAGAAGTTTTAGGCGGTAACGAGAACGATGGCTATTTATCCCTCCCATCGCCTTTCCCACGGGAGAACCTCTATGTATATGTTGATAATACATTGTCAACAAAATATAGGTATCGCGATAGTTCTTTACCTCTTTTAATTGAACGCATACATGAATGTGTTAGTGTTAAAACTGGTAACTACCTGGTTTTCTTTCCTTCTTTTGTATATATGCAAAAGACAGCAAAATTGTACGCTCAATTATTTCCCAATGACAAACTCTTGATACAAGAAACTAATATGGACGAAGAGCAACGTTCGTATTACCTATCTCATTTTAATGAATTTGGGGAAAATACATTGATAGCCTTTGCGGTTATGGGGGGAATTTTCTCCGAAGGAATTGATTTAAAGGGCGAGAATTTATCAGGTGCGATAATTGTAGGGGTTGGATTACCACAAATATGTGAGGAAAGAAATATTATAAAAACATATTACCAAAAAAAGACCAGTAGAGGTTTTGATTTTTCATATACATACCCAGGTCTTAATAAAGTCCAACAGGCTGCAGGGCGCGTTATTCGTTCGGAAAATGATAAAGGGTTTATTATATTAATTGATGACAGGTTTACCACTCCTAATTATACAAAAATATTACCCTCGGAATGGTTTCCTTTAACAACTCCGAGGGAATGTAAAAATTTATCTACAGATTTAAAATATTTTTGGGATAATATAAAATAAAGTGCCATATAAAAATAGTCTTTTGGTAATACATTATTTAATTGGTGTAACACTTTCTCTTTCTACAAGTGTTACACCAAGAGTAGTTTTGTAAAAAATCCTCTTTCTGCTCTCAATTAGCTGAATAAGATTTTCTACTGCAAGACGACCAAGAGCATTTTTGTCAACATTTATTGTGGTAAGGTTTGGATCTGTAATTGTGCAAAAAGGCATATCATCAAAACCCACAATGGAAACATCATCTGGAATTTTTATATTGTTTTCTTTGAGTGCTTTCATTGCACCAAGTGCGATAATATCATTATCAGCAACAAAAGCCGTAGGTAAACTCTTCTTATAAGACAATATATTTATCATATCTAAATATGCTCCATCCATTGTTGGTAACAAAGGAATGACAAACTCACTGTTAGGTACTAAACCCTCTTCAGCTAAAGCTTTACAATACCCTTCATATCTTTCTTTAAAATTCTGAATGGGTACAGAACTCTTTAGATAACCAATTTCTTTGTGACCGTTTCTCAGCAAGACCTTTGTTGCCTTGTATAAACCGCTAATATTATCGATTACGACATAATTTGCATTGACATTAATAAAAAAACTGTCAACTAACAAGACTGGTATATCTAATGATAAGAATGGTTTAAAATCCTGTTCTTCCATTTCTGTACCTAATAGTAGCATGCCATCAATTGCATTCTCATTAATCTCTTTCTGTATTAATTCCATATCTGAGCGATCGGATATGGACTTTATGATTAATTGATATGAATTATGTCTTGCTTTTGACTCGATACCTTCTATCAAAGCCTGAAAAAATGGGGTGTCACTGACAACTTTTGAATGCTTCTTGTAAATAGTAAGTTGCAGTTTTCCTTTATTCTTTAAATTAGCTCTTTTTAGCGGTGAGAGAGAATAGCCTAATTCTTCGGCTATTTTTACCACTCTTTCCCTTGTGCTTTGGCTAATACCTGGTTTATCATTTAAAACCATAGAAACCGTAGCTGTAGATACATTAGCTTTCTGTGCAATGTCGTTTATTGTGACCGCCAAAAACTACACCCTTTCCTCAATATTATCATTATATTAGCATATTAGTATGCCTGGTGCAATAAATTGTTGTATTAAAGAGTTTTGCGATGTAACTATAATACTTAGCTGGAATATTGAACTATTGTATCACTGGTATATTACTAAGTTTCTTATCAATTTCCTTCAAGATTTCTTCATCAAGAGTCAAAAGACCTTCGGTTATAAAATCACAAATGCTGCGTTCTCCTGCCATCATGGAAAACAACATCCACCCCGTCATTTCAGGTAGATATTGTGTCAAAATAGCAGTGGCTTCTTCACTTCTATACAACTCCTTAAGAGAAGTATTAACCCCATATATTTCTTTGTAGGGTTTATTTGGTTTATATGAAAAAGTATGTTCACCACTTTCAAGTTCATAGCTTTCTTGTAAGTCAGTTCCCTTAGTGTCGGGCAACACTAATTCGGCCGTGGTGTTGAACGGAACTTTAAAGTAAAAATCAACAGAACCATCCTCTTTAATATTCCATTTGCTTATGATTTTTCCTGCAGGTGACAAGAACTCTGCATTCATGGATTTTAACAGGTAATTAGGTTGCGGGCAAAGTTTAAATCGCCTAAATCCAGGAGAACTCTCTAACGGCTGTATGCCTGCTACATTTCTATACATCCACTCAACTATAGACCCATATGAATAATGGTTCAAGGAGTTCATCCCAGTATCACTTATTTTTCCGTCTGGAAGTATGGAATTCCATCTTTCCCATATGGTTGTTGCACCCATTGTTACAGGATACAGCCAACTCGGGTAATCCAAATTTGTAAGAAGTCTATAGGAAATATCGTTGCTTCCATATTCAGATAACACACGGCATAAATATGGAGTTCCAACGAAACCGGTACGTAGATGGTAATTTGTTTCCTTTAGTTTCTTTCTTAAATTAAAGGCAATTTTCTTTTTCCATTCATCAGGAACAATATCCATATACAATGCAACAACGTGAGCTGTTTGTGTATTTACTGCTAAACGACCATTAGGTGAAAAGTACTCTTTACGTATAGCTTCTTTGACTTCTTCAGATAAATTTTTATAAAATAAAGCATCGGACTCTTTATTTAAAATTTTTGCAGCTTTTGCAACTATGCTTGACGAAAAGCTATAAAATGAGCTGGCAAGAAAAGCAGGCTCGGTTCCACCAAAACGAAATAGTGGATCTTCTACATCAAGAGATAGCCAGTCTCCATAGTGAAAATCATTTACCCATAGTCTTTTTCCACCAGAAGCCTCGTCTCTGCTCCTAATATAGTCCACCCACCCCTTCATGCTATCATACTGCTGTTCTAGAATGGATATATCCCCATAGAATAAATACATATTCCAAGGAATAATTACCGAAGCGTCCCCCCATGCACAGGAACCATTTTGTTTTACATCATGCGCTGGGACAACAACAGGAACATTGCCGCCACGTGCCTTTTGCTCCTGTTTCAAATCATATAGATATTTATCAAAGAAAGCATAAACGTCCATATTAAAAGCAGCTGTTCCTGAAAAAACTTGTGCATCCCCTGTCCAGCCCATTCTTTCGTCCCTTTGAGGACAGTCGGTTGGAACATCGAGGAAGTTACCTTTTTGCCCCCATAATGCATTTAAGAATAATCTATTTACCAAAGGATTGTCAGTTGTAATGTTACCTGTTTGTTCCATATCAGAGTATAGAACAAGACCAGTAAAGTCTTCTAGATTAACGTCGCCCTCCCATTTTGTCAGTTTCACATATCTGAACCCATAAAATGTAAAATAAGGACGTATCTTTTTCACTTCTCCATCCGATATATATCTGTACTCGCATTTAGCTGTGCGCAGATTGTCTCTGTAGAAGTTTCCGTCTTGTAATACTTCACCAAACTGGAGCATAATCTCGGTACCTTTAGGAGCTCTATTTGTGAACTCAAGCCATCCCACCATGTTCTGCCCCATATCTATAACAGTTTCACCTGCAGGTGTATGAATAATCTCTACAGCATTTATACGTTCTTTTATTTTGGTTGCAGGGCTTCTTCTTGGTTCAAGTTTTTTAGTATCTATATCAATTAATTTAACATTATAAACATTATCATCACTAAAAGTATCATCGAATATTTCACCGTCAAAAATATTACTATCCACTACTTTTGATCGACGTGCTTTCCAATTTGTATCGCTCACGATAATTTCTGTACTGCCATCGTCATACTCAACATGCATCTCACAAATCAATGCAAACTTGTCTCCATATTGAAACAATTGTCTTCTATTTAGCCCATATCGGCCTTTGTACCATCCATTTCCGAGAAAGACTTCAATATTGTTGTTACCCTTCTTAAGTAGATTAGTTATATCGTATGTTTGATAAGGTAGCCATTTATCATATGCTACAAGTCCTGGAGATAAATACTCGCTACCTGCTTTCGCACCATTTATTGCAAACTCATACACTCCCAATCCACAAATATAAACTCGTGCATTGGATACTTCTTTTTTAACACTAAAATCCGAAAATACTACAGGGTGATATGAAGAGTCAAAGTCTGGTGTAACCCATTTTGCCTGCCAGGTTTCATTCATTTTGGGCGTTTCAAACCAAGCAGCATCACTTGTAACTACGCTTCCATCATCTGCCCAAACCCGAACTCTCCAATAATATCTTGTCCTGGGTTTTAGCGTAATGTTTAACGGATAGCATATGCTGTCAATATCCGTTCTTTTTCCACTATCAAATATAAGGCTTCTAAAATCTATCTCAGTGGAAACCTCTATTTGTGCAGCTACTTGTCGTTTTGCACTTTCAGATTCCACCATCCACGACAATCTTGCGTTGTTGCTAAATGAAAAGCCTAACGGGTTTTTAATTCTGTTTGTCATTAAGTTAAAAATTTTCATCGTTAAAAACTCCTTAATAAATTAATTTTTTAACCTTTAATTGCGCCACTTGTCATGCCCTCAACAGTAACAACGGAAGCAGTTTACTTCCGTTGTCATAATATGATTGTTAAAAATATGATCGTAGTTAACAATGTCTATAAACTTCCCACCCTAAATATTTGCTTAATGCTTCTTCAACAATATCAGCTACATGTCCGCGAACCATTGAAACATGATGCTCATAGCCTTGTTCGCAAATCACATGCATTAAATCCTGAAGATTAGGTACGCTACATACTGCAGGTCCTCCGAAAGTATCAAGAGGCTTATCTACAAACTCGCCCTCACCAACATATGCACGAATTGTTCCGTTGACATCATCAGTAGCTATTTTACAGAATGTCATAGGTCCTGGTTTTACTTTACCCACACATGAACCGAAGCAATTTTCATATCCAAGTTGTGTTCCTAATATATCCAAAACACCAACTGCAGGTTTACACCCCATAAAAGAAGCTGGATAGTTTGAGCAATGGAAATTTATACAGGTATTTCTATCATCACCGTAATTATTATTCCAATCCAAATAACCGGCTGGCTCTCCTGCTGCTGAAGAAAGTGCATACATTGTGAGCGCTCCTGGAACAT
Organism: Clostridiaceae bacterium; assembly: GCA_012519655.1. Classification (GTDB taxonomy): domain Bacteria; phylum Bacillota; class Clostridia; order DSM-8532; family DSM-8532; genus Thermoclostridium. The sequence goes on from JAAYPS010000096.1 coordinate 15,837, forward strand.
CCATTTCACAAGCGTGAGGAATACCCTTTTCACCCATCATACTCATTGCAAGGCAAGATGCACAACCAAATTGGTTTTGAAGCACATTCCAGCATTGAACAGCTGCACAATCTGCGTCATGTAAGTTGAGCGAGTTTTCAAGAGCAATTTGGAAGCGTGCTAACTTTTCAACCTTTTCAGTGGCTGCATCTTTTGGAATATTTGCGTATGAACTTATTTCTGCAATAGTTTCTTCAAGTCTATCCTTATCATCAAAGTTTTCAGCATCTGAAATTAAATTACCAATATCTTCTACTAAAACAGATATTCCGTTTATTTGTAATAGTTTTTCTGAGTAACGTACAGTCTGGAAAGCACCTGGCCGCGTACCGACTGCAAGTATACGCGCTTTACGTAAATTGTTTACCGTCTTACACAATTTCTCAAAACGGTTTATATCATCGGTAAATTCGTCACTTTCGATCTTGCATGTATGTAATTTCGTCAATGTGTATTTAATACCATATTGTTTTAAATTGTTGCATACTGACAGCTTACCACAAAACGCATCACGCCTATGCTCTACATCCAATAAATGCAAATCATCGTCACAAGCTTGAACAAGAACGGGTACGTTAAGGCCTGCTTCATGAATTGCTGTAACTACTCCAATCTCATCTCCAAAGTTTGGCAGTATTACAATAATACCTTCAATTCTTTCACTATTCTTCTTAAATAAATCTGCACATATTTTTCCATGTTCGTACGATTGTACTGCACCATAAGGCATTGAATCTTTATCTACCATCACAAATTCATGCCCCATCTGCGTAAGCTTGTTGGAAATTAGCTCTCTTGCTTCTTCTGCAAGCCACCCTGGAAAAAAACCTCTTGTTGTAACAATCACTCCAAATACAGACATATCTTTTCAACCACCTTTCAAGCTTTTTTTACAAGAGCACGGTTGATAGCATCACTCCAGCCCTTTTTATTCTTTATTCTATCTTCTTCCATCATTGATGGATAAAACTCCGCTAAAACCCGGCGTTTTTGCTTAATTTCATTAACGCTTTTCCAAAAGTTAGTAGCTAAACCAGCCATATTTGCACTTCCTAAAGCTGATAATTCCTCCACTTCAGGGACTACTACGTTTGTATTAGAAATATCTGACTGAAACTGCATCAAAAACTTATCCCTGGTAGGTCCTCCGTCAACTCTCAACTGCGTTAAAGGAACACCAGAATCTTTTTGCATTCGTTCTAAAATATCATTTATCTGGTATGCAATTGATTCTTCAGCAGCGCGTACTATGTTTTCTCTTTTAGTACCTAATGTAAGTCCTGTAATAATTCCCTTTGCTGAATCATCCCAGTATGGTGCGCCAAGACCAGTAAAGGCAGGAACAAAATATACTCCACCATTATCACGGATTTGGGACGCAAGTATACCCGATTCTTTTGGGTTTGAAATATAATTAGTTTGAACAAGCCATTCTATAGTTTTTCCTGTAGAATTGATATTACCTTCAAGTACATAAACTGTTTCGTTGGACGTTACCCATCCGACAGATGTTACAATTCCACTGTCTGAATAAACGAGTTTATCTCCAATGTTCATCATCACCGAAGATCCCGTTCCATACGTGGCTTTTGTCATCCCAACATCAAAACAGTTTTGTCCAAAAAGTGCTGCATGGGAATCACCCATTACACCACTTATGGGTATGCCTTCAGGAATAAAGTCATCACATTGAGTATATCCAAAGATAATATCAGAAGGTTTTATATCTGGCATCATTTTTTTTGGGATTTCAAAAATCTCTAATAACTTCTCATCCCAAACCAAATTGTGCAGATCCATTAATAGGGTACGACTGGCATTTGAAAAATCTGTAGCATGAACCTTACCACCTGTAAGGTTCCATATAACCCAAGAATCTATGGTGCCAAATTTCAATTTTCCTGATAAAGCCTTGTTTTTTGCATCCTTCACGTTATTCAATATCCATTGAACCTTAGGAGCCGTAAAATAAGGTGAAAGATGAAGACCGGTTTTTTGATATATGTATTCTGGGATTTTGGGATCTTTAGCTATCTGATCACATTGTTCCTTTGCTCTGGGACATTGCCAAACAATCGCATTGTATATAGGTATTCCAGTTTCACTATCCCATACCATTCCTGTTTCTCGCTGATTGGTAACCGCAATTGATGCTATTTCATCCCACGAAGCATCACCTTCAATCATTACCCTTGAAATAGCTTTTTTACTATTTTCATATATTTCTTCGGGATCATGCTCAACCCAATCAGGACGAGGATTTATCTGCTCATGTAAAATCGTTACACGGTGATGCAAAGTGCAGTCCTTAGTGAATAAAATAGCTTTTGTACCTGATGTGGACTGGTCTAATGCAAGTATATATTTTTTTGCCATCGTAACTCACCAACCATTTTTCTTTATATTAATTAGCTTTTCTGCTTCTTTACACAAGTTTTCAGCACTAATGCCATAATGGGCAAAAACCTCTTTTGATTTCCCCGGTATGGCTGGTTCGTCGGGTATACCCATTATCTTCATCGGCACAGGACAATTCTGCACTACCACTTCTGCCACGGCAGCACCAAACCCACTCAAGATACTGTGTTCTTCAATCGTCATTATTGCACCAGTTTCTTTTGCAGCTTTAATAATGCACTCTTCATCTATGGGTTTTATTGTATGCATATTTATTACTCTGCATTTTATGCCCTCTTTTTCCATTAATTCTGCAGCATCCAATGCAGTTTTTACTGTCTCACCGAAAGTTAAGATTGATAAGCTGTCTCCCTCTTTAAGAGTAACAGCTCTACCTAGTTCGAACCCATAATCGCATGACGAATAAACATCTTCAACAGGATTTCTACCTAGACGCATGTATGCTGGGCCCTTGTATTCAGATAGAACTCGGGTCATGTTTTCGGCTTCAAATCTGTCAGCTGGAACTACAATCATAATATTTGGTATTGCTCTTAAAAGTGCTATGTCCTGTAGTGAATGGTGGGACATTCCAAGTGCGCCATAGCTTATACCTGAGCTTATACCAAGAAGTTTTACATTTGTATTAGAATAAGACACGTCAACTTTAATCTGTTCAGCAGATCGAGTGGTTAGAAAACATGCTGGTGACGCTACGAAAGGCTTTTTTCCGGAATGGGCAAGTCCTGCTGCAACCCCTACAATATTCTGTTCTGCAATTCCTATCTCAATTAATCTTTCTGGATATTTTTCTGCAAAGGGTTTCATGGATGCAGAACCTCTTGAATCACTGCATAAAACTACTATGTCTTTATCACTTTTAGCAATCTCAATGAGTGTTTCACAAACAACTTGCCTATTATGTATTTTATTCATGAAAGCACCTCCAGCATTTTATCCAACTCTTCACAAGCCATTTTATATTGGTCAGCGTTCATTACACCATGGTGCCATGAAGCATTATTCTCCATGAAGGATATTCCTTTTCCTTTTATGGTTTCAGCAATGATTAGAGATGGCACTCCATCTATTTTATTTTCTTTAGAAAGGGCGTTACAAATTGAAGGAATGTCATGACCGTCTACAACAGAAACATTCCAACCAAAGCTTTTCCATTTATCTTCCAGAGGAGTTAAAGCCATAACATCTTCAGTTTTGCCAGTTATTTGTAGTCGGTTTCTGTCGATTATTGCCACAAGATTGTCCAACTTGTAATTTGCTGCAGCCATAGCTGCCTCCCATACCGAGCCCTCAGCTAATTCACCATCCCCCATAAGAACAAAAACACGATAATCTTTATTATCCATTTTACCAGCTATAGCCATCCCAACACCAATAGATAGACCATGTCCCAATGCACCAGTGTTCATCTCTATTCCCGGAATTGCTCTATTTGGGTGACCTATAAAATCCGAACCAAATTGTGAATATGTTTGTAATCTCTCTTTGTCAAAAAATCCTCGATCAGCAAGCACACAATAGTAAGCATCAATAGCATGGCCTTTACTAAGTATAAACCTATCACGTTCAGACCAATGAGGGTTCTTAGGATCTATTTTCATTACTTCATAATATAGAGCAACAAGAATATCTGTTTCTGAAAGAGAGCCGCCTATGTGCCCAGCACTGGTTCTGTAGACTATGTCAACTATATCCCTTCGTATCTGAGCTGCTTTTTTTTGCAAGTTTACATTTTGACTTATTTTTTTATTCATATATGTACTTGCACCTCCGTCCTTTATCAACTCGGTATTCAAATAAAAAAAAATATCATAGAATTGATGGTTGATTCTTATCTCGTGAAATATATCACTTACACGAGTAAATCACTTAAATGTCTGATGTTCATATAAGAAAAAGATTTTACTTAATTTGTTTACTAAACTTTATAAGTTAATTATAGTCAAGTTTAAGAAATGTGTCAACGTTTAATATAAAAAGCATTTTACTATAAGACATTTTTGAGCTCGGCTGTACAATGCTTTGTCGATACACGGAAATTTTTAGATGTTACATTTATTATTAAATTATTTAAGTTATTTAAATGAAGCGCTACTAACAGCCTACTTAATTATTTAAATTGTTGAATATAAAATCTTTACTTAAATGCTATAGGAGCAATATTCTCATTTTACCAAACTCTATATTGTCCCAAGCAAAGAAAGGTATTAGTCGCGCTAATAAGAAAAGAGCTAATGAAGTTTTTATCTTTCTATAATTAATGCTACTTTTCCACTCATTGCAGAAATAAGTCTTCTTTCAACCTCATTCCAGTTGACAAGTTGCCACCAAGCATTCACATAATCCGATCTTCTGTTCTGATAATCCAAATAATACGCATGCTCCCAAACATCACATACAAGGATTGGAATACCACTCCATTGTGTTAAGTTTTGATGTTTTTCTGCCTGTAATATTTCCATTCTACCCCATGTGGGTTGCCATGTTAAAATACCCCAACCAGACGCCTCAACATTTTCTGTTGCGAGTGTAAATTGATTCTTCATAGCCTCTATACTTCCAAAATACTGATTTGCATATGATACAGTCCTCTGTCCAGGTTGTCCTCCAGTGCCAACAGGAGCCATAATTGTCCAATATATACTGTGCAAAATGTGACCTGAACCATTATAAGCAAGTTCATTTTCCCAATACTTAATATACTCGATATTATTTGTTTTACGTGCCTGTTCAAGATATAGCTCTGCCCTATTTAAGCCATTCACATACGCTTTGTGGTGTATATCATGGTGTATTCTTAATGTTTCAGCACCGATGACAGGTTCTAGTGCCTGATACGAGTATGGTAATGGTGGTAGTTTATGCATTCCTGGCATAACATACATATACAACACCCTTTCAATGAGAGATTATGTTACCTATTTTATAGTATGAATCAAAATGTTTTTTGTTCGCTTATATTAGAATGTTAGTTACAATTTGATAAAAAATAAAAGGGCCAAGAAAATGACCCTTATTACTAACATAAAATAGAATTGATAATGCTATAGAGCAGAAAATTCTGATGCCTTTCACAAATTAACGTATTTCAAATTATATTATTCTTTTTATTTCTTTTTGATAAATAACTTCTAAAATTATATCAGCTCGGTAAGCATCAAAAAGGTCAAACCTTGCCCATAGGCTGTCGGAGCAATGGGTATCTTTTTATAGAACTCTAAATCCTTACCCATACCCGTTCCATAAGATACACCTTGAACCATACCACTTTGATCTATTTTAGAAATAACTGCGTGGGCTGCTTTTCTCCCGTATTCCAAGTACTCTTCACCAACAATACCTAAGCGCACTCCTTTTAGGATCCCGTATGCAATACCTGCTGTTGCCGAAGTCTCATAGTATGTTTCTTCAACATCCAGTAGGGTGTTGAAAAGACCATTCTCGCCCTGATATTTTATCAGCTCTTTAACTTGGTCTATCCACGAAATCGTTATAAACCTTGATACAGAGTCATTTACTCCATATATATCAAGAAACTCCACAACGCTTGATGTAAACCAACTGTTTCCTCTTCCCCAAAAAGCGTCTGCATAATTGTGCTTACCATCAAATGTCCAACCATGATAAAACAGACCTGTCTTTTTGTCTTGCAAATATTTTATATGGAAGAGAAATTGAAATCTTGCCTCATCTACATACTCATCCCTATTGAGCACTTTTCCAGCTTTTAATAAAAACAAAACAGTCATAAAGAGGGTATCATCCCAAAGTTGTTCATAATGCCTGTTTAGAACTGTCATATGTTGCATACCACCATATTGAGTACGAGGCATTTCATTCATTACCCAATCTGCCCACATGTTTATATGAGGAAGATACTTTTCATTTTTTGTTTCCTCATAAAGGCACGTCATAGTCAGTGCCGGGCATACAGTGTTGACATTTTTATGAGGAGTGGGTTTGGACAGTTGAAAATCATACCATTCGGTTAGGTAATCTAAGTATTTGGTATTATTTGTCCTTTTATAGACCTTGTACATACTATAAAGGGCTACACCAGTAGGCCACTCCCAATTATCCATATGTAAGTGGTCATATAAACCTTCTCTCTCCTTATTGTTTACTAACATACCTACTACCTTGTCGGCAAGTTCAAGCATTTCAACATTTACTGACATAAAAACCACCTTTCTTCTTCTATATTAACCTTACTTTAAATGTCTTGCTAACGGTAAGCCAATCTCCTTCATTCCTTTAACCACAAGCCCTGCAATTTCATATGCTCCATCATCATTAAAATGGGTGTCATCTTGAGAACCATCGGGGTAATTTTCTGATTCTCCAGGCTTTAAATAAAGAAATAATCTTTTTGACTCTTGTTCACCTAGCATTTTATAATAATCCTCACTTAACGCTGTGAGATCAATAAATGGCACATCAAATTCTTCACAAATCTCTTTTACAGCTTGAGGATAAGCACCATGTGTAGGATAGAATTGACTAAATTCATTAAATCTTCTACGATTAACTGGGGACAAAAGAACAGGCGTAGCGCACTTTTGTCGAGCACCGTCAATATAGCGCTTTAAGTATGACTGATATGTTCCAAAAGGATCTGCATACACCCCATTCAATTTTTCATCATTGTGACCGAATTGAACAAGTAGTGTATCCCCAGCCTCAATGCGGTTTAAAATCTGGTCAAGTAGTCCTTCATCTATAAAACTTTTTGTGCTTCTTCCGCCAAGAGCATAATTATGAACATGTACATAATCCTTAAAATACCTTGGAAGCATTTTGCCCCAACCTTCCTGTGGTCTATAGGACGAAGCGCAGTTTTGCACTGTTGAATCTCCTGCTATATAAATACCCACCTTTGAATCGAGCATATCAGTTACCTCCATCTGTAAGATAATCCAATAGTTTTGCGTATTCCACTCCTGCAAGTAAAACAATTCCAGTTCCATGTGTATCATTTAACTGCCAGCCAAGATCATTTACATAGTAGTCCTCAGAAAATGAAAAACCTGATCCTTTGCAAATTCCATATACATTACCACTGGTATCTATAGCCTCACGGCATAAGCCTTTCCATGCTTTACGCACCGATTCGGTGTATTTATATTCTTCTTTGAGCCACCCATTGCGTACACCTCTTGAAAAAGCACATATAAACATGGATGTACATGATGATTCGGGGTAAGATTCATGATTGGTTAAAACCTGATGCCATAGGCCCTTTTCATCCTGAAGAGCAAGATATCCTTTACATAACTCGTTAAAATTATGGATTAGCTGTTCCCTTAAATCATGTTCTTGAGGTAAGAAGCTTAATAGTTCAGAATATGAGAAGGCAACCCATCCATTACCACGTCCCCATGATACTTCAGTGGCCCTTTTGTGTTTAACATCATAAACATGGGACATTATTTTTTTATCAGACCTATATAAGTACTTGTGATATAAAACTAACTGTTTTGCTGCATCGTCTATATATTGTTGTTGACCAGTCATTTTGTAATAACGGCAAAGAAAAGGAATACTCATATATAGATCATCTGCCCAGATTGTTTCATCCATTAACAGATGTGCTGGATTTACACGGTACAGCGTACCATCTGGTAACCTGTCTAGTTTATTGGCAATAAAGTCTGCAATATAATCTGCTATTTTTACATAATCATAACTAATATCTCTATCGTCTCTATCTTCGTTATCATGCTCTATATCTTCTCCTATTTCTTCCAACTCTTTAGAAGTTTCAAGCATTAGAGAACCAAAAGAACCGCAATCATCCAGGGTGCTGATTGTAGAAAGGAGGTTGTGCAGACTTGCCGCTCCATACTTTTCTTTGTCCCATAGAGCATAATCGAAATATCGTGTACACATATGTACATGTGATGTGGCATAGTCAATAAGAGCCTTGTCATGTAGATATCGACCTGTTTCAATAAGACCGTATAGCGTCACTCCTAATGGATAATTCCAATGACCATATAATTTATTGTCATTAAAAGGTCTTATAACTGTATGCGGTTTATCAAGTCTCCAGTATACTCTGTTATCTTCAGCTCCAAAAGGTTTATCTGTTTTATAAAGATTATCAGGCTCTAACTTAGTTGAAAGAGGAATTGGACCTGCATAAACCCATTCTTCATCCGTACCCATTACTTTCAAAGGGTTAATATACTGAATTTTTCTACCGTCGAAAAAACAATCTGCTGCAAATCCCCAATCTTTTTCACTACATTCATTTATTACTAAAATATTATGATATCCACATTTCAAACAAGTTTGTAACTCAAAATCTTTCGATGCTTCAGAATTGAAAACCAGAGATTTGTCAATGTAAATCTTAATAGGCCCTGAATTTCTACCCTTTATAATGTATTCGCCACTTTTTTCAGCGAATACTGTTGTCCATCCAATAGCTTTGCAGTTTTTTCTCAGTGAATACATTCTCATCATTTGACCCATGGTCTCTTCTTCAGGCAACCATTTATTGATTGGGTACCACGTAACACCAGTTTCTTCTTCTTTCATCCCAACCTCTGGAAGCTGAGCCAATGGCTTGTTCAAAGGGAGAGTATACAGCCATCCCCTCTGTGATTGTCTGTCTTGTGATGGAATAATAAAACTCTGCGGTCGGTTTCTTGATGATATGGCACTTAAAGTACCTCCGCAACCAGTATTAGTGCGAATGAACCTTAATACAAAATTATTCCAACCCTTTTTCAATTGAACAGAAAAAGTCGTTGAAATATCTCTCATTCTTTCTATTAAAACATTAGGCTTGAATACTCTTTGTCCGTTGCAATATATTATGACAGGTCCAAAACAACTAATTTCAAAGGTCATGTTCATATCATGGTCACTGTAGAGTTTACTCCATGCATATACACTGCTTTCGAGAGGCGACAGTGGATACAGGTCATGAAAATCAAAAACGAATCTATAATCGTTATCCTGTCTTATACCATTTTTCTGGTATGCATAGTAAGATACATCATATGAAGGATTTTGACCGATATAGCGACTAGCAACAGTCTTTAGAACAGTGTTGATATCCTGAGTCATTGAGAAAATGGCATGTTCGTTATCAAAATAATAGCCCATGTACAATATCCCCCTTATCAAACTACCTCGATTTGCATAAAATATAGAAAATTAGAACAAAAAAGCCTAATCTGAATAATTATTAAGTAAATATACCTTTATAAAGCATGTCTACTAAAATATTACCTTATATTATGTAGTTGTTCAATGGTATATCAATACCGTTTATTAGGGATATTTACAAAAAGAGCTATCACTCTCCTCTTACTTTGCTTTTATTGTTATTGTATGATCGAAATTAGTATAATCGGTCATATATAGAATGTAACTTAGCTCATTGGTTGAGTCTTCTGAATACCCACCTCTTATAAACTCGTGGGTTGCAAATCCTCCTGAAATAACAAGATTGTCATTATTCTTTGTAAAATGAAATTTGCCATTTTTAAGTATCATACCGTTATTTCCCTTGGTTTCAATTATAAAATTATCTGCGTACAGCTTTCCAGATACAGGCAGACTTATCTCCACTCTTATTGGAATCCTGTCAATCCCATTTGTTTTTATACGGACATCAATGCCATCATTAATATCAGTGATCTCTACGATAATTTCAGTGAAACTATTTATTAGTAACTCTCTGCTTGCATTATCCATCTGCCACCAATCTTGTGTTTCAGGCTCATGCTTGAAGGGCATATAATACCAGCCATCTGCTTTAAATTTCATTATATAGGTATTTTCTTTGTGTACTATATGGTCTGCTCTAAAGTTTCTATGTTGAAAATAACTAACACCTATTTTCATTCCCAACCTTGTTGCGTTGTTTTGAAAAAATAAAAAGTTATTCTCGTTTTGTAAAAGTGAATATGTAATGTTTCCTTTGCGAGCCCTAACCAGACCAGAGTATGGAAAGTATTTATTATATTGGGTTGGAAAGCCTTTGTTTATCAATTCTATATCCTGCATCCAGTCATAAAGCATAAATAAATGAAGGCAATCAATAGAATAGTCATTGTTTTCAATGGCATTTAATATTATTTGATGGGCAGCTGCACTAAATTTATCTCCGTTATTTTTGCTCTTTTGAGACATATACAAGAACTGGTAGAAATACTTAGCTCCATATTCTTTTCTTCCTTTATCCTGTCTTAATGAGTTCTCTGTAAATATTGTTCCGTCAGCATCTATCATCATTAGCATCATATTAAGGTTCCGATCCACATACTCGAGATACTTTATGTCTCCTAATTCCTCAGAAAGCATTATCATAGCTGTATTAACAACTGCATTATAGTTTCCAGAGGATCTCTCTGAGTATTCGCCATCCTCAGTACAATCAATAGGCTCAATGAAATATTCATTCATTCTGTCAATACAGCGCTCAACAAGGCTTTTATCTTCTATGATATTTGAGCAAGCTGCAAGCCCAGCCGTTATCGCCCAACGATGATTTGGAGTATGAAAACCACCTGTTATTAAGGCATTAGCTGCACAATATATGATGGAATATAATTTGTTTTTTATATGTTCCATACTATTTACGCTATCATACTTTTCAATTAGCCAATATGTATAAGTTAGTCTCTTTAAAATAAAAGCAGTATCAGGTGCACTTTTGAAATTACAGCTTGCATAATCAAAACTACCATCTTCACGCTGATATTTCTTTATAAAGTCATATGCAAGAGATATTCTATCTAGAAGTGATTTACTACTATAAAAATTACTTTTTGGATTTAGGTATGCAGCAATAGCAGTACAGCAGGAATAAACCGTCATTTTTACATCTATAAATGGCCCTTCAATTGAACCATGGTCGGGTCTGTTCTTATCCATTACCTGATTACTAATGAAATAATTAGTTTTCTTATCTGCACTTTCAACAATATAATCGTAATACTTTTTCATAAACCCTCCTGACTCATTGACCTAGTAAAATTATTCTTACTTAATGATTCATAATTCCGTGAGATTTAATAGTTTACTTTATATTAGTTCTTATTCTCAATGTCTTTATTTCAAAGGGCCTAAACAGAAGTGACATTTTGTTGTTATGAGTTGATATTTCTCTTTTCTTTTCCTCTAGCATATTTGTCTCCCATACCTTCGCAGCACAAATATAAGTCGATATATCGCATGCCGATGTGGTGCCAGTACTTTCATATAGTCTAAGTATTATATCACCCGAGCGATCTTCAGCAAGTTTTACAGATTCAATGATAATATTTTTCATATCGACATAAAATAGCTGTTTATCTCCCGCATCTCCTTCTATAAGTAACACAGGGGAATTTAAATTATAGGCTTCTCTAATAACATCACTTTGCGAAAAAGCACCATTCCACAGATATATTGAGTAAGTGAATTCATGTATTCCTCTGTCTGCTGTCATATCTGGTACAAGTGCAGATTTTAGTAAAGTAAGATTAATGCTGCCACCAGACACATTAACACCGTACTTGCAGTCATTTAATATTGCAAAGCCTCTATTTGCTTCAGCTATCGCTGTCCATTTATGATTGCATACTTCAAACCTATCTGCATCGTATTGTCTTGACTTATGATTAGGTCTTTTTATATACCCAAACTGTATCTCGTGTAGCGCTTCATTTGTATGTATGTTAGTTGGAAAATTCACTTTCAATAGCTTGTGGTCTTCTGCCCAGTCTATCGTGGTTATAAAATCAAGCCTTCGACTCTTGCTACTTAAAATAATCTCCTGCGTCATCAACGAGTTATTTAGCTTTCTTTTCACCTTTATACTAGCAACATAGTCACCTTGACATAGCACCTCAATTTTTGCACTTGTATCCAATACCACAGGAACACTTTCATACATGCTGTCAATGTCCCAAGCGTCGTAATATGCAGTTACATCCCGATACATCTTAAAGTCATTACACAGTCCTGCAGTATAATCAAATCCAGTTTGTTTATCAAGTATCTGTGTGATTTGACCTACTTTATTAAAGCTTACATGAAGATATTCGTTCTCCAAATAATACTCTTCACCAGTTTCGCCAGTAATAGCACCACTTGTTTCGTTTTGAGCTCTCATGTCTGCATCCAATGCTTTTCCTATGGTTTCAACTTCTTTTTTTTCCTCGGCCAATAAATCGTCATTTAGGGATGTAGCCTTTTTAATTATATTATATTCGTCTCTTAACGGCTCAATGGTTGTCCACCCACATGAAGGTATTCTCACTTTTGCATGTGGCGTATCAGATATGTATTGAACAGGTATTATTCTACCATCATATATTCTAACTGATTTCGTACCAGTTGGTAGGGCAATTACTTCTTCTCTCTCCCAAGATAATGAGTTAAATATTGATATTTTATTGCTCTTGCTTGTTAGAGCTGAAAAAGCTTCATGCTGTATAGCCTTGGCTGTATCAATAACTTTCTTGTAATCAGCTTCTGCCTCTTCATGTACCCTTTTAATAGAAGTACCTGCAAGTATATCATGGAATTGATTGAATAACACAATCTTCCATAAACTTTCCAACTCATCATAAGGGTATTCTGTTTGCTCAATCTGGTTTGATATAGCAAGCCAGAATTCACATTCTCTTAATGCAAACTCAGATTTTCTATTTCCTTTCTTTGTCTTTGCTTGACTTGTATATGTACCCCTATGCGCTTGGAAATATAGTTCTCCAACATATTTGTTTTTGGGTAGTCCTTGTTTTTCAATATCTTTGAAGAATTCATTGGGCTGGCTCATTTTCGTTCTCGGTACTCCCTCAAGATCACCAAGTCTTCTGGCATATTCTACATGATACCTTGTAGGTCCTCCACCGCCATCACCAAAACCAAAGGGAAATATGAACGTTGAAATATCTTCCTGCTGTTTCCTATGTTCTTCCCACTTTTGTATAATCATCTCGGGATCTAGATGAGAGTTGTTTCTGTGGTGTATGTGGGTTAATATACTTGTTCCGTCAATACCTTCCCACATAAATATATTATACGGGAAAGGATCTGCGTCATGATAATTGCGTACTATTTTTTGTGTTGAAAAATATTCAATACCGCAACCTGTAGCAATCTGAGGAAGTGCAGCAGAAAACCCAAAAGTATCAGGAAGCCATAAAAGTTTGCTTTCTATACCAAGCTGTTGGCTAAAAAACTTTTTCCCATAAACAAACTGCCTTATGAGGCTTTCACCTGAAGGTAAATTCGTGTCGGGTTCTACCCACATACCACCTTCTGGCATTATTTGCTTCTGCTCAACTTTATCGAGTACGCGCTTATATAACTGTGGATAGTGTTTTTTTAACATTTCAAACAAAGGCGGTTGTGTTATAAAAAATTTGTACTCAGGATATTCGTCCATCATTTCTAGTTGGGTAGACATTGTGCGACCAATTTTCCTCTCAGTTTCCTTCAATGGCCAAAGCCACGCTAAATCAAGATGTGATTGACCAAAAATATACATAAGAGGGCTGGTTGAACCATTTACACATTTAAGAAGTGGAGCAAGTCTTTCTCTGCAAGATTTAAATGTACTAATTCTTTTTTCATATGGAAGCTCAAAATCCACAATCAACGTAAAATCTTTCAATGCTTTTGATATTTCCTGAGCTCGCAATGATTTACTGTCGATTCTTATCATAACTTTATAAAGGGTGGTTACATCTATGAATAGTTGGAAGGCCTCTTCTTCCCAAATACCGAACGAGCTTACACCCATTTGAGCTTGATGGCCTTCTGGTTCGGGCACAGCAACCCTACCGGGTGGGGTTGGACCAATGTTCTCAATCCGCGGGCCATGTCCTGCATAGCTTTCTATGACAATATCATATGTATTATTTGGTATCCCCGAATTTGTTAGGGTAATTTCTTCATGAGCATGATCTATTGAGCATGATACTTTACCGTTTATATATACAATACTCTCAGCTCCAGTATCGGGTTTTACAACAATACGTTTGCCAAGTGCAGCATCAGGAAGTGTAATAGTTCCTTTAAACCAGCCATACTCCCATTTTGCTCCCCAACTTGCACCTGGACTCATTGGAGAAAAATTACTATTTATAGCTTCATCATAAGTCAATAAATCATATGTAGTAAAACCTGACAGTTCAATTTCCCCTAAAGGTATATAGAAATGATTTAATAGTTCTCTAATCCAAAGTTTTATTCTTTGTCCCCATTCCTTTTGATACGGATATTCCTTAAAACCAAATAAGTACTTCTTCACTTCACTGTTCAGCTTAGTTATTTCCATGTTTTCCTCCTAAGACATTACACTGCCACATCAGTCTACTACCCCATAATATTATAAGTAAATGCAAGATTAGTTTTTCTGCGATACTATAAATTATCAAAGATAAACGGTCTCGGCTTTACCCGACTGTAGAGATTTTTTAGCAGCTTGAGCAATCAATACAGAAATAAGTCCGTCCACACCGTTCACTGGTGGTTTTTTGTTATGTAATATACAATCAATAAATTCCCCAATTTCGTTTATAAAGGATTCCTTATACCTTTCAAGAAAAAAGTATTTTGGTTTCTCAGATAAAACACCATTTTTGTCACTTAGAACAGCAAGAGAATTGATCTCATTTGATACTGTTATACATCCCTCCGAGCCAAAGACCTCTATACGCTGGTCATATCCGTATACTGCCTTTCTACTATTATCTATAATACCAATAGCACCATTTTCAAACTTTAACACCACAGCCGCGGTATCTATATCACCTAAATCAGCTATTGATTTGTCCACCAACGTATCGCCCGTCGCATATACTTGTATTACCTCACTGCCAGATAAGTATCTTGCCATGTCAAAATCGTGAATTGTCATATCCATAAAAAGTCCACCCGACACTTGTATATATTCCGGTGTAGGCGGCTCAGGATCTCTTGATGTTATTTTAACAACATGTACCTTTCCTATTTTTCCCTCTCTAACAGACTCATATGCTCCTCTGAAATTCTTATCAAACCTTCTATTAAAACCCACCTGAAAAACTACTCCTGCCTCTTTCACACAGTTGAGAACCTCTTTTATTCTATCTGGGTCCATATCAATAGGTTTCTCACAGAAAATATGTTTCCCAGCTTTTGCAGCCTCAATTGAAATTTGTGCATGGGTATCGGTCGGAGAGCATATCAAGATAGCATCAATCATTGGATCATTTAATATATCTTTATAATCTCCAGTTAGATTCTCAATTCCAAGACCATTGGCCCACTCTGATAGATTTTTGTAGAAAAGATCAGAAATAGCTGCTATTTTAACATTTCTATGATAAGCCACAATGTTCTGTGCATGTAGCTTCCCAATTCTTCCTGCGCCAATAATACCTATATTTAATATTTTTTCCATGTTAACCTCCATTTTCATTTAATCTCGTATAAAACAAGATTAAAGTTTTAAGAGCATTTTGGGTTAAATATTTCGCATCCAATGTACAATTCTTGTGGTATGTATTAGAATTTCTTCAAAATATTGCACAGCAAATACTTATCATGGTTATACTGCAGAAGTCTTGTAAAAAATGCTAACTGTCTGTCTCTTAATTTCTGTATAACGAGATTACCCAGATATATTAAGGGATTTTATGTATTTAAGTCCCTCAACTGAGGCAATTTCTGGTTCTGGCCAGGGTAAATATTCAAAAGCAGCGTAACCATCGTAATTAATTTCATTAAGTGTTTTTAGTATGCCCGCAAAATCTATGTGCCCTGCTCCCGGTCTTCTTCTGTTACTATCTGCAAAATGCATATGACCAAGAAAATCTTTGCACTCCTTTATGCTGTCATACATGCCAGTTAGACCGTGTTCTTCAATATTCATATGGAATGTATCAAGAAGGATTTTAATTTTGTTACTTCCGAGTTTTTTAATAAAATCACGCATTTCGATTGAAGAATTGTGGAAATTGTTTTCATATCTATTAACTGGTTCTAAAAGAATTGTTACTCCTTTTTTCTCAGCGTAATCGGCTAATAATAACAACGATTCGCTGTAATTTTTCATAGCTCTTTCTTTATCTTGTTTATGTCCTTCTGGAATTCTGCCCCTCATTGAGCCAATGATAACGCCGCAATGCAATATTGAAGCAATATCAATATGTTCCTTAAGTCGTGCTATGGCTTGCCCTCTTTTGATATCATCATTATCAGTCAGAAAAAGCCCATCTAGTGTATATCCTAATCCAGTGCCAATAGTGGATATTTTAATATTGTGTTTCTGGCATACTTTGTCTATGGAGCTGGTATCTATGTCATCAGCTTTTCTAATATGTAGTTCAACGGCATCAAAACCATTTTCTGCACAGAATTCAATGGTTTTAATCATATTGCCTTTAAAAAGATATGGTGAAAATTCAGTACCAGCACTTGCTACTGTAGCACTATACTTTATCATAACTCCTCCTAATATGTACTTGATTATTATACTAAGAGTATTCTAATATAGTTTAATCTAGCTTTGCAAGTGTATGTGCACCAACACAAGAGCGTCGATGCACATACATCAAGCTTTTTGACATTCATGTTATAGCATAGCAATGATCTTTTCATATTGTGTTATTCATATCTTTGTCATTCATCCTAAAAGCCTATAACTTAGTAAATACCCCCAAAGGCGGCAACTCATAGACAGACTTCCATCCCTCTGTAAGAGGTTCCTTCAAGAATGGTTCCATTTCTTTCTCTGTCCTCAAAGTAGTTTTTTCAATAGGTGGCACTGTACCAGCAGGATAAGCCTCAAGAATCTGATCATGTACTAATGTCAGATACTTCAGTATTGCAGCAATAGGTCTTTTAGCTTTTTCTTTTGTTGCTATGGATGGTTTCCCAACAACACCTTCAGGTGTTGCAGCCCTTTCTATTGCAGCATGACCTTCACCTTCGGACCAACGATGTGGTCTTCTAAATGGATCTACCGATTTATCAAAATGTCCATCTGGAAGGAAGCTTTCGCCTTCTGCATCTTGGACTAGAGACATGTCGACCATTTTTTCAAACATTAACAGAGCTACCGATGTTTCTGCTTCATCAGCATGAACAAAATGCGTTTCCATACTACCGTCTCTATTAACAGGATAGAAAAACTCACGCACAGCCCTGTGCCAATCCAATACGCGAAAAATACCCGGTAGATGGAACCTTTTCATAAACTCTTGAATTGCTGCTTCAAGCATCCATAAATGACCATGATTATTTATCATAATGATTTTTCTAAATCCATCATTCCATAAACCTAGCATCATATAGATAAGGGTTTCCTTCACTACTTCTTCAGGCATTACTACAGTTCCTGGCATACCTAGATGATGGTATGGATGACCCCCATAGTTTAACGGTGGGAAGGCTAAGCTTACCTCACAACCTTTTTTTGCAGTATACCTTCTTAAACCTTCAAGTATCTGAGTAACCATGAAAGTATCAAGGCCGCTATTTGCATGTATTCCATGATTTTCTGTGCATCCTATGGGAACAAATACAATGTCATTTTTTCTTCTTCTTTCGATAACTTTAACACGTGGAGTGTTTTGTATGTAACTACCAGCCTTACCCAACTCGGATTCTGATGGTATTTCGTATTCTTCAAGTATCTTGTCTATTTCATCTTCTGAAGCATCCCAAAGTTGTTTTTTTAGCCTTCCCACAGTATTATCTTCAAAAATAATAGCTGGGTTATCTGTTAGTAACCATTTCTTATCCTTTTCCGACATCTTAATACCTCCAATCAATCATCCATGATACAAGTAATCTTGCATTCTTTTCTGTCTGTTCTTAGCATTACAATATTCTCAGGAACATCATCCAACTTTATTTTTTTAGTAACCATTGGTAGAACATCCATACCAGATGCTATACACTGAATTACTCTAGGGAATGTACCTTCGCCCGAGTGACCTTGTGCTCCAACTATCTGTGCTCTTCTTACCTGAAGAACCTCACCACTAACAGGCATTTTGGCATCAGCTCTTGCCACTACAACTATTGTACTGTTGAGTGTTCTTCCTTCCCATATGGTCTGTTCTATAGAAGGATATACAGCTGTAGGTAACCCCGTAGCTTCAAGGTACAGTTTAGCTCCCATACCATCTGTTATTTCGAGAACTCTTTGAGCAAAATCTTCTTCCAAAGGATTAATAATATAATCTGCTCCCATCACTTTTCCCAGCTCAGCTCTTTCTGCCTGAGGTTCGGATAGTATAACCCTTGCAGCGCCTTGTCGCTTAAGAATAGCGCAAGCTGCTAATCCAATTGGACCACCACCACATATAACAACATTATCTCCAGGTTTAATTCCTCCGCCCCTCTGTATAACTGCATTATATGCAACGGAACAAGGTTCAACGAGAGAGCCTGCGAGGAATATGTCATCCTCACTCTCATACATTCTTCTTAACGGTTCAAGACTCCATAAAAGTTTTGCAGGGAGAACTATATATTTTGCAAATCCACCATCTACATTAAAACCAATTTCATCAAGTCTTTCACAATGGTTCGGATAACCATCTGCACATGGCTGACAGCTGCCACACCATAGCATTTCCTCTGTACATACAATCTCGCCACCCTTATAGGGTTTGTTTGTTACCTTATCAATTGCACCTGGACCTGCTTCAACTACTACACCGGATAACTCATGCCCCAGAATTGAAGGAAAACCAGTTAATCCCGGATAGTAAATATATCCGTCATCGTCAGGTTGTGCCATATGTACATCACTTCCACATATACCACACGCCTTAACCTGAATTAATACTTCTCCTGGTCCAGGCTTTGGTATATCATATTCCCGAATTTCAATTTTTGGATTTTTCCATACCTGACTGCCAAGATATGTCTGTCTTTTGTCAATATCCTTAGGTCCTAACTTAAAACCCTCTTTTGGCTCCCAGTCCGCAACAAGTGTTACACCCCTCATTTTACCGTTCATACTAAAACCTCCTCACAATTTTCATAGTGTTTAATTGTGTGTTTTTCTTAATACAACATGACACTAAATTGTTTATTTTACTGGCTTTTGCCAGTTACTTACCACACTGATATTTTGTAAAAAATCATTCTTTCTCTTATTTCTTATATGTTTCATGGTGCTTTTACCTCATTAGGTGTTTGCTAATCTGATACATCCTAATTCTGCAGCAGCTACAACAAAGTTCTTTTCACTTATGTTAGTCTTATCAATACACTACTATCAGAGTTTTTCGCAAACGTTTACAATTGTGAGTAAAAAAATTTATTGGACGTCGTCACCAGTAAAAAACCAACTTTAATATACATAACTAAAATATATATGGACTATTTAAGGGTGTCAGAGTGCGCTAATTACGATGTCCCTTATTTGCCTCTTAATACTTACCGCATGTACCTCTGACTATCAAAAAAGGTTCTAATATAATTTGCTTAGAATCCGCACTACCTGATATCAAATCAAGAAGTATATCAGCTGATTTTCGACCTATGTCAAACTTAGGTTGTGCAACTGTTGTAAGGTTTATTTTAGGTAGCGATCCAAATTCAATATCATCAATACCTATAATAGATATATCTTTAGGTACATCGTATCCATGCTTTTCAGCTGCTTCCATTATTCCAAGAGCAATAATATCATTCTCGGCAACAATAGCCGTAGGCACTTTCCTATTTTTCACCATCTTAAGAAAGGTACCGTATCCGCTCTCCTTTTTAAAACTATAACCTTTTATGCTGTTTATGTCTGCTTCAAGTCGATTTTCTTTTAATGCTTGTTTGTAACCATTTATACGATCTATGTGTGATGTGGATTTGTCGTGTCCACCTATAAAAGCAATGTTAGAGTGACCAAGTTTCATGAGATATTCGGTTGCCATATATCCTGCTTTAAAATCATCTATAACAACATAATTTGATTTGTTACAATCCACTCTACTTCCTATATACACCACAGGTATATCCAATTTACTGTCTGAAACATAATCAATTGTGTCTGTAGAAACAGGTGCAATTATTATCCCATCTACTCGCCGTTCTTTTAGAATTGTAAGGTATTTCTGCTCATTTTCTTCATCCCAGTTTGTATTACACAGAAAAACACAATACCCATTTTCCCTTGCATAATCTTCAACACCTCTTGCAACTTCAGGATAAAATGGGTTGGTAATGTCGGGTATTAGAAGGGCTATCATTTCTGTATTTTTCTTAACAAGTCCTCTTGCAACCGCATTGGGAGTATAGCCCATCTGTTGAGCTATTTCTTTTATTTTTTCCTTAGTTATCACATTAATTTCGGGATGATCATTTAACGCTCTTGAAACCGTTGCATAGGACACCCCTGCTACTTTTGCGATATCTTTAATCGTTACAGCCATTTAAATACCCTTTTTTCGTAAACGTTTTAAATTTTGATTATATAATACCAAAGTTTTGGTTTCTTGTCAATGAACCCAAGTCAGAAGAAAATTATTCTTACTTCGATAATGTAAAGAAGAGGAAAATTATTCTTAATTCGCATAATGTAAATG
>JAAYPS010000097.1 GCA_012519655.1 Clostridiaceae bacterium
AAAATACTCGGTTATTTCAAGACCGCTGCGTATAGCATAATTCTGCCCACGATCCTCAGGATAAATTTGCGACATAGATGTCAAGTATAAACCCTCCATAGGAGTTTTAATATCAGGTATGAGTTTAGAGTAACCAGTCCTTACCACAGGTTGTGAATCCTTTGCTCTGTTAATATGAATATTTTTAATCCATTCTTCTTTAAAATCAGGAAAAATCTTTTTAAGTCCTTTAATAAACAATTCTTTTATTTCTTCATCATCTTGGATGAAAAGCTTATTTGTTGTATCTAAATACCTTGATAGATAAACAATGTGAGAGTTATATTTATGACTTTTGATCAATTTACTATGTTCAATGACCAAAACGAAGGGTATCTCCTTGTCTGCAACCGTCATCCAGTAATTTGGAGACAGACTTTCAGAAAGCTCAAGAATAGCACAAATATTTGCTTTGTATTTGATTTTTCTAAGCTTGTCAAGGTAGTGCTGTCCCATTCCTTTTATGACATATGATAGCTTTTCAGGTGATGCTGTAAAGATAACATTGTCATATTCTTCAGTACCAGAGGCGCTTTTTACTGTAAATTTATCGTGGGCTTTAGATATTTCTGTAACACCATCATTAAGACGAATTTCACCTTTATTTGTTTTAATTTTGTTAGCCATAGCTTCATACAATTTTATAAAGCTTCCATCCATGTACCCTAAAAGTTCCTTGTTTATGTTTTTCCCTCTGCTTGAGCCGCGAAGTTTAAATTTATTCCATATCCAAGTTGCAGCAATTTTATCGCTATCTATATCAAACTTAGAATTTAAGAGGGGTTCCCATACACATTTATAACTTTCCTCACCAGCATTCCTAACAATCCAATCTTTTGCTGTTGTGTCTTCAATAGACAGATAATCTTTAATAAACCAAGCCTTTATCACCATCAATCCCATTCGTACTCTGCTAATAAATGACAAAGGTTTAAACATTAAAAGATCAATAGGGGAGGTGAAGGGGTATATTTCATTGTTTATATAAATTACATTTGATGGCTCATACCATTTAAGGTCATTTTCAAGACCAAGTTCTTTTATTGCATCAATTATAATGGTGTCATTTGTAAATATATGATGATAATACACTTCCAGCAGATCGTCGCCTATAGGAATAGCCGCTGCTAAGCCACCTAACTTATCTGATTTTTCATAAACAGTAACACTATGACCTTTCTCGGATAATTTCCAACCAGCAGTAAGACCAGTTGCGCCTGCACCAATAATAGCTATTTTCATATAATCAAGCCTCCAAAGACATATTATCTGATTTATTACATTTAGTATATTATAGTATTAATATTTTTATTTTGCCTACTATTTTACTTCATATATAGTGATATCATTGCTTTGAAAAGCAATTGTAAATAACTCTTTAAAAATACTTTCATCAAGATCATACTCTGTAGCTTCCCGATTTTGTTCTTCAACAACAATATAGTCAATACCTTCGGATACTGCAAGCTGTCTTAATTCATCCGGAACTGTTGAGTTATAAATCTTTTTCATAACCTTCTCTCTTGTGCTAATATCATAGCCTGCAGTTATAGTAAAGTATGGATAACCATTATAAACGCTCCTACCTGCTAGCATTATTGACATTGGGGCTCCGTAATGCGTCATATAATGAGTAAGAAATATATCGTCAGGATTTGTCTCATTTTTTACCCAAACGTGAACGGCATCTCTTTGGTTATAAGAAACATTGTTTTTGTCAAGATTATAAAGAGTTATCATATCTACGATACCTGTACAACTTAGCAAAAATGCTAGGTAAAGAGCAATGAAATTGGAGATTTTCTTGGGTTTAAACAATTCAGATAGTAAATCAGCAACGGGTATATTTAGAAGCATGACCGATTGCATAATATATTTATGGTTCACAGTAATATCTGGTGTTAGTTGAAGGGTTGACGCTAAAATTATTGGACTTAGAAAAACCGGAATCAAAAACACAGACATATCACTCACATGAATATTATTATCTTTCATAAAAATAACAGCAAGAAAGCAAAAGTAAGCTCCTAATATTATTACTTTCCAAAATAAGTTAATAGCTGGCATAAACATTATGAGAATTATTATCGAGATACTTGAAAGTAAAATACCAATCCACTTTCTTTTGCGTACTGTATATGCAATATATACTCCAACAAGAATAAAAGGGAGAATTCCTAATAGCTCTATGAAATATGAGAGAATATGGTGTAAACTATCTGACTTAGCTAAAAATCCAGGAGTGTACTGTAAAGAAACAACTCCTGTTCCAGTGCCAGCAAAAAGTCTTGATTGTAAAGTTGAAAGAATAAATGTAATTACTGCAGTTATAAGATATTCAAGCTTGTGCTTTGAAAGTGCTGCCATTATAAATAATACAGAAATTGCACCAATTACTACAGCTCCATTCCAAAATGCCAAAAGACCAAGTATGAGTCCTGCTAGTACACAGGGCATTATTGATTTGCATACCCAAGCTTTTTTTGAAAACATAATGGTAATAATATACTCTATAATAATAGATCTATTTGTGCTTGAAAATTCACTTTTATATCCTTTTTTGACATTATTAATTTGCTTTTTAATATATTCTATTGTATCTACAAAAATAGGGAGCATGAGAAAAAGGGATAGGATAAAAAGGCCAAGAGCAAAAGCAAAATGTCTTTGATTAATATATACTTTCTGTGTCCAAAGCCCCCATCCTTCATTAAGAGTATTACCTATATGTTCTCTAAAAGTACCGTCAGCATTTCTATTTTTAGCTATTGCATATAAAAAATCATTAGGACTCGAAAACTCGCTTGCGAATGTGAAAAAAGAAAAGGAGCTTCGAAAAGTAAAAAGTACACAAGTAATAATGCCTGCAAGTATCTTCTTGGTTAGAAAGGTTGCAAGAGAATATAACAGCATATTTAAGCATATTAGAGAAAGAATGCTCGGGATATTTAAGGCTTGTGGCAAGGGTAATCCTAGATATTCAAGGTTGCCTGCCATAAAATAAAACATAAAATGATATCTGATTGTACCATCAGGAAAATGAGGGTATTGTGTGGGGAAGTTACTACCTAAAGAGAATGAACGGATTACAGGCAGGTTAGCACCAAAATCACTGAAAGCAGAAACTCCTACCTTGAGTATGTCTCCATCTATAAATAAAGAACGGTTTATAAAGAAAGCCCAAAATATAGTTGAAGCTATTATTACAAACCATTCTGATTTCTTAATATTTATGGATATCCGCCTTTTAATATTATATAAAAACTTCTCTATACGTTTTTTTTGCAAAAAAGCAATAAAAAGTATTATCAACAAAGCCAACAAAAAAGAAAATATGTTTGCGTAAAGTAAAGAAGAACCTGAATCCTTAAAGGCTAATGCCAAAAAATAAGTTATCCAGGAAAGGATTAGTGTACCTACTAAATACGATGCTGGAAAAAGCAAGAAAGTAGGGCTTACAACATTGTTGGAATTTAACAAGATAATTCTTGACTGCCAGTAAGGCTTTAAAAAAAGCACGATGGACGCGCCCAACAATATTGAAATTATTATATATAACAAAGCCATGAGTACTCCTCCGACTAAAATTAATTTAATAATAAAAGCCTGCTACAAAAATCAACATTGTAAATATAAATATTAGTCCTTATAAATGACTTTTTTATATAATATAAAGTTCCAGGAAACAATAAACACCATAATAATTACTTTGGGTAGGTAATATGGTATCCATGGCGTTGCTGGGAACATGTATTCTAAAAGCTTTGTAATTGCTGTAAACAGAAGAATGTTTCCTACAACCATATTAAAGAAAAATAGAAGTCCATAAGAAAATAGTTGCTTTTTGAAGTTTTTATGAGATTTAAAGGTAAAAAATTTATTAAGTAAGAAATTAAACCAAAATATAAATGTATAAACCAGTATATTAGTTACAACGTCGTGCAATGGTAAAATTCTTCGAAATATAAGAAACAAAACGTACTCAATAGTGAAAGTGGTTATCCCTACTATTAAATACCGTATTAATTTTTTAATTGAATCGGGATTTAAAAACTCCTCTGAAATTTTATCTATTATTGTACGTATTCCAATCATTTAAAATCTCCTAGTTAAATAAAAGTTCTCAAAGTGAACTTCTCTTTACATAACAAAGTTGTTTTTGACTTAGACCATATTTACATTACATACAGTTATTCACAAATCTGAACTAACTGATAAATATATAATATCCAGTAGAAATAATTATATCAGCTGGAAAAGTATAGTGCAAATAGTTAGACAAAAGCTGAGCATCTTTGATATAATATCGTTGCTATGAAAGGCGAGAAATAATTATTCCAAGGTGCATCGACAAAAGCCTTGATTATGGAATTTTGCGATGCTAATAATTTAAGTACCGCTGTACAAGAAACAGGGAGGAAGTAAAATGGCTAAACCACTTAACTATTTAAAATTTCTTACAAGATTAATACCATATTTATTATTGCCTTTTACTATTCTTTTTTGGGCATTAATATTAAAAAATGAGTTTCTATATGTTATTAATTGGTGGGCAGTTATTTTATTTTTAGGTGTTCTTTTCCTACCCATGTCGAAGAACATATTTTATACATTTACAGATAAGGGTTTTATATTTTCAAAAGTTATAGCATTGGCAATCAGCTCATACATGTTTTGGTTTCTATCAAACTTAAAAATTCTGAAGATAACAACATTTAGTTGTTGGAGTGTAACCATTTTATGTGGTGTAATTACTTACATTGTTTTCTATAAAAACCCGAAGAATGTAACAAGCATATTCGATAAGGATGTTATCAACTGGGTTCTGATAGGCGAAAGTATCTTTCTTTTTTCTTTGAGCTTTTGGACATACCTAAGAGGCTTTAATCCACGTATTGAAGGACTCGAGAAGTTTATGGATTTTGGATTTGTAAACAGTATTCTGCGTTCTGGCTATGTACCTCCACAAGATATGTGGTTTGCAGGTAAATCAATAAACTATTATTATTTTGGTCAGTATGTAACGGCATTTTTGACAAGCTTAAGCAGGTTAGAAACTGAAATTGCATATAATATTATGATGGCAACACTGTTTGCTTTCAGCATGGTGCTTTGTTTTACAATCGTCACAAATATGTTAAAAGGTCATGGAATTACTCAAAAAGCCCCTGTGATATTAGGTGGTTTAATAGCTTCTGCACTAGTTTCTTTAGGTGGTAATCTTCATTCTTTTTTTTATGGGATTCTACCTAAGTTCTCAAAAGAAGAGAATAATTATTGGTTTCCAGATGCGACCAGATATATAGGTTATAATCCTGAAACCAATGATAAAACAATACATGAATTTCCCGTATATTCATTTGTTGTATCGGATTTACATGCCCATGTAGTAAACATGATTTTCGTTCTTACTATAATTGGTATACTGTTAGCGATATTTAGAAAGATACAGTCCAAAGCTTACGAGAATCTGCAATCCCAATCCCAATACCGTATTAATGAATTGTTTTTTCCAGAAATGCTGTTGATAGGACTATTTATTGGAATATTTCAGATGTCCAATTACTGGGATTTCCCAATATACCTAACAGTGTGTATTTTTGTATTCGTATGTGCAGGGATAAGAAGTTATGGTTTTAGTAAAAAAGCCTGGGCGGTTACTGTTATACGTTTTACATTAGTATTGTTATTATCGCTACTATTTGCTCTTCCATTTAACTTGTCTTTTGAAAAAATGTCCTCTCAGATCCGTATTGCTAAGAATCATTCATTACCACATCAGTTATTTGTGTTATGGGGATATCAATTTATTTTTGTATTAATTTTCTTTTGTGTAATAGTATATGCGGAACAAAATCTAATATGGAGACGTGCTAAAGGTGAGGAACGATTAGAAATACGCAAGAATATGGGGTTCTTTGATAGAGTAAGAAGTGTTCTTGAAAAGTACTCATTGGAGGATGTATTTGCAGTAATCCTATGCATATCAGGAATAGGATTAATTTTTATTCCTGAGCTTGTTTATGTAAAGGATATTTATGAAAGAGGATACGCAAGAGCAAATACTATGTTTAAACTTACTTTTCAAGCCTTTATTATGCTTGGACTTGCATGTGGTTACATTTTTA
Organism: Clostridiaceae bacterium; assembly: GCA_012519655.1. Classification (GTDB taxonomy): domain Bacteria; phylum Bacillota; class Clostridia; order DSM-8532; family DSM-8532; genus Thermoclostridium. The sequence continues at coordinate 6,168 of JAAYPS010000097.1, forward strand.
TACGAATAAGAAAGACACCATATCAAGGTTGGAGAATAGTAGTAGCAAGAATAATAACTGTGATCATGATTGTATTACCTATGATATATCCATTTTACGCCATACCAAGCTGGTATAAAGATATGGATGTTAAAAACTATCAGGGAATTGATGGTCTTGCATTTTTGGAAAAGGAGTATCCAGACGATTATGAGCTTATATATTGGCTCCGCAATAATATTCAAGGGCAACCCGTTGTACTTGAGGCTAATGGTGACAGCTATACCTATAACTGCAGAATATCTATGGCGACAGGTCTTCCAACAATTCAAGGGTGGTTTACGCATGAATGGCTGTGGAGAGACGATGTAACTTTAGTTCAAGAACGTATAGATGATGTTATGACAATATATGAATCAGATGATGTGGAACAAACAAAAGAGCTCCTGGACCAATACCAAGTGGAATATATTGTTATAGGCAAACTTGAATATAAAAAATATCCGAACTTAAATGAGAATAAACTAATGAGTTTTGGCTCAGTGGTGTTTGAGAGACCTGATATTAAGTTAATAAAAGTTGAATAATATTGTAATGAGTAATGCGCATTAAATAATGCGGCATTATCTTAGATTTACTGAATTCGTATCATCTTAAATCGTATTAAAATTTGTGAGCATAAACTATCATTTTATTAGGATTGCTCCCAACAGTAGCAAGATAAATGTCGCATAATATAAATGGGTTGAAACTAATAAATATTCAGAAAAAAAAGCACATATTGTATGTATTTAATAAAATAATGCCAATTATAAACAAATGTGCTTTTCCAGATTAAAAAATATGAAATTATTTAAACAACATCTATTATTAAAAGGAGGAACAAAATGAAAAAAAGTTAATGAATGTTGTCATGTATATAATATACCACAATAAAGATAAAATTACCATTAAGAGAAGATTAAAGTTATGAACAATTCGTAAACAAATTATTTAATTTTGTGTATCAACTCCAATAATTAATTATTCTGAGAATGATAAATATTCATGTGAAAAACAATAAGGTTTTTCGCATAACAAAGCTACATTTTATTAGCAAAGATATTTTGCTTTTTTATACTATATATATTATTATGATGATAATCACGAAATGAAAGAAGGATACATATGAGATATGAAAGCACCCGTGGGGGTCTTACAAATATTAGTTCTGCTGAAGCAATAAAGATGGGAATTGCACCAGATGGTGGGCTTTTTGTTCCGGACAAAAAAGTAAGCATTGATTTATCTTTTATAGAAGGTTTAGTGAAGGATACTTATCAACAAAGAGCTCAAAAAATTCTGTCGCTTTTTCTTACTGATTTTGATAAAGTTGAGCTACATGATTGTATAAATAAAGCATATTGTAGCCAATTTTCAGCTAAAGAAATTGCACCTTTAAAGCAGCTTCACGATAAGCTCCATATTATGGAACTATGGCATGGACCCACCTGTGCTTTTAAGGATATGGCTTTACAAATTCTTCCTCATTTTATGGTTAAAGCAATTGAAAAAACAGGCGAGAAAGCAGAAATTGTTATATTGGTTGCGACTTCTGGCGATACTGGAAAAGCAGCTCTTGAAGGTTTTGCTGATGTGGACGGAACTAAAATAATTGTCTTTTATCCAAATGGAGGAGTAAGTGAAATTCAAAAGCTACAAATGGTTACGCAGTCAGGTAACAATGTTAGCACTATAGCTGTTAATGGTAATTTCGATGATACTCAGACAGGAGTTAAAGAGATTTTTACTGATAATGCCCTTAGCAATGCCATGAGAGAAAAAGGACTTGCATTTTCTTCAGCAAATTCAATAAACTGGGGTAGACTTGTACCGCAGATTGTATATTATTTTTCTGCATATGCAGATTTATTAAAAGATAATACTATAAATCTTGGAGACAAAATAAATTTTGTTGTTCCAACTGGTAACTTTGGGAATATTTTAGCAGCTTGGTATGCTATGGATATGGGGCTTCCAGTTAATCGACTCATTTGTGCATCCAATGAAAATAATGTGTTGACTGATTTCATTATTAACGGTGTATATGATAGACGAAGACAGTTCTTTAAAACACTATCTCCATCTATGGATATATTGATTTCAAGCAACCTTGAAAGATTATTGTATGAACTTAGCGGTAGAAATTCTAACTTTGTACGCACATGGATGAATGACTTATCAGAAAAAGGTGAGTATTCGGTGGATGAAGCAACCAAAGAACTCATCCAGCAAGTATTTTGGGGTGGTTATTCCAATGATGAAGAAACCATAACATGCATTCAGAGCATTTATGATGATTGCGGGTATGTAATGGATACACACACTGCTGTTGCTATGGATGTTTACGATAAGTATGTGATTTATACAGGCGATCTAACACCAACCGTTATTGTTTCAACTGCCAGCCCGTTCAAGTTTAATAATAGCGTATCCAAAGCACTATTAGGAGATAAAACAGAAGGTTTAAATGAATTTGAACTATTAAATATGCTCTCAGAAAAGACTGGATGGGATATACCTAAAGGATTAAAAGATCTTGACAAAAAGCAGATTCTTCACAGAACTGTATGTGAAAAGAATGAAATGAGTAAAACTATGAGGAAAATGCTAAATCTAAATGACTAAAATCAAAGTAGGTGATTATTGTGGCTAAACCAGCATATAATGTGACATTGGGCAAGATTATTAGCGAATTTCAATTAGAAGAGTTAAACTATGTACAAGGCGGACATGATAATTTAGTTGTAACAGCGGATATAAACAGACCAGGTCTACAACTTGAAGGTTTCTATGAGTATTTTGGTTCGGACAGAATTCAGCTCATCGGCAAGGTTGAGATGTCTTATCTTGCCTCTTTAACATACGAGGACAGATATGCCAGCTTAAGCTCTTTCTTCAGTTATGATATACCATGTGTAATTATTGCAAGAGGGCTTGAGGTTTTCCCCGAGATGATAGAATTAGCCACTGAATACGGGAGGCCTTTACTTCGCACAACTGAAGAAACATCAAGGTTTGCAAGTTATTTAATTTACTATCTGAATGTAGAATTAGCGCCACGTTTAACTAAGCATGGAGTTTTAGTAGAGGTTTACGGAGAAGGAGTTTTAATGCTTGGTGAAAGCGGTGTTGGAAAAAGCGAGGCTGCTCTTGAGCTAGTAAAGCGGGGTCATCGCCTTGTTGCTGATGATGTAGTTGAAATACGTAAAGTATCAAATAAAACCCTGGTTGGAAGTTCACCGGACATTATACGACACTTTGTAGAAATTCGTGGTATTGGAATTCTGGATGTTAAAAATCTATATGGTGTAGGTTCTGTAAAGATGACCGAAGGCATAAATCTTGTTGTAAATATGGAATTGTGGGATACAAAGAAGCAATATGACAGACTTGGTTTAACGGATGAGTATACCGAAATATTAGGATTAAGGATTCCTTCACTTACCATTCCGGTTAGACCAGGTAGAAATCTGGCAATAATTATTGAAGTTGCTGCAATGAATCACAGGCAAAAGAAAATGGGCTATAATGCGGCTCAGGTGTTAAATCAGAGAGTTATGAGGGAGATTGAAAACAATTCGAATTCAATGGATAAGAATAATAAATAATTGTGAATTCAGGAGATTTGGTGTATGGATTATTGCAAGGAAATGGAAGTAGCAAAAGACTTTAGCAGCATATTAGATAAAGAACAAATATTATTTAATGTGCCAATGAATGAACATACATCGATGCAAGTAGGAGGCAAGGCAAAAGTAATTGTTTTGCCTTCAAGCATAGAACAGATAAAACAAGTATTAGAACGTATTTATGAAAATAATGTGCCATGCTATGTAATGGGTAAAGGAACAAATTTGATAGTTCGTGATAGTGGATATGATGGTATTCTCATTATGCTTTCACATAATTTTTCAAAAACAAAAATATGCGATAATATTATAACTGCTCAATCAGGAGCATCAATTGCTTCTATATCAAACTTGGCTTGTCGACACTCATTATCAGGTTTAGAGTTTGCTGCAGGAATTCCAGGTACAGTTGGTGGTGCAGTGGCTATGAATGCCGGGGCTTATGATGGTGAAATGAAGGATGTGGTTATTGAAGCTACCTGCATAAATAAAGAAGGTGAAGTGTTTTGCCTTAGTTTAGAAGAGCTTCAGTTTGGGTATAGGACAAGTAAAATACAAAAACAAAATTTTTTTGTATTGGAAGTTAATATGGAACTTACACCAGGTATTAAGAATCAAATTAGTGAAAAAATGAAACTGCTCAATAATAGGAGAAGGGAAAAACAACCCCTTAATTTACCTAGTTCAGGCAGCATTTTTAAAAGACCTGAGGGATATTATGCAGGAAAGTTGATAGAAGATGCAGGCCTGAAAGGATACAAGATTGGCGGCGCACAAGTTTCCGAAAAACATTGTGGATTTATTGTAAATACCGGAACAGCAACTGCCACCGATGTGATTGAGTTGATTGAATATATAAAAAGAAAGGTTTTTGATAATTCTGGAGTAGTGTTACAACAGGAAGTTAAAATACTAGGAGGATAAAAAGTGCAATTTCTAATAATAACGGGTATGTCTGGGGCAGGAAAAAGTTTATGCGTTAAATATCTGGAAGACACAGGATACTTTTGTGTTGACAATTTACCGCCTTCTCTTATTCCAAAGTTTGCAGAGATTTGTCTTCAGGGTCAAATTAAGATGGAAAAAATAGCTCTTGTCATGGACATACGAGGTGGTTCCTTGTTCTTTGAGTTGTTTCCGGCTCTTGAATCTCTTGCTGCTTATGGAATAGCATATAAAATACTCTTTTTGGAATCACAGGACAATGTACTTATAAAAAGATTTAAAGAATCACGTAGAATGCATCCTCTATCGCCTGAAGGACGAATTTCAGACGGAATAACAGAAGAGCGTCGCTTATTGCAGGCAGTAAAGGAAAAGGCGCATTATATTATAGATACATCAAACTTGACACCAAGGCAACTGAAACAAGAAATAACAAATCTTTTTATTGAAGGAAAACCTTTTTCTGGACTAATTATTAACGTAATTTCGTTTGGATTTAAATATGGTGTGCCTATTGATTGTGATTTGGTGTTCGATGTCCGTTTTATACCAAATCCATACTATATTGATACACTAAAGCCTTTAACCGGAAATGATAAGAAAGTAAGCAACTATGTAATGAGTTTTCATGAGAGTACTGTTTTTCTATCAAAACTTGTGGATATGTTTGATTTCCTAATCCCTAATTACATTAAAGAAGGAAAGAATCAGTTAGTAATTGGTATAGGTTGTACAGGTGGAAAGCACCGCTCGGTTACAATTGCAAATCGTTTGTATGAAATATTAAAGGCTAAAAACAGTAGCGTTGTCCTTGAGCACAGGGACATTGAAAAAGATAACAGGAGAGCAAGAAATGAATCCTCTTAAGTTACTTTCTACTACCTATAAATATAGAAAGTGGTTATCAAAGGGTTTTGCCGGATTAATATTTATACTTGCTGGTATAATTGCTTTAGTATATAGGGCAGAAATTGAAACATTTCAACTACTAGCCGCATTATTATTATGTGGAATCGGTATAGTTTTGTGTTTTTTTTGTTTCAGAGAGATAATCTTAGCATTATTACGATTTAATAATAATGGCCATAATCATCCACCTCAAAAGATGTTGGATATTGGGAAGAGGATATACCACCACACACAGTTACGTGAAGGTCCTCAAACAGTAGTTATTGGTGGTGGTACTGGTATTTCCACGTTGCTTAGAGGACTTAAACAATATACATCAAATATATCTGCAATAATAACGGTTGCTGATGATGGCGGAGGCTCGGGAATGCTAAGAAAAGACATTGGTATTCTTCCGCCAGGCGATATTAGAAATTGCATACTTGCACTATCTGACACAGAGCCTCAAATGGAGAAATTATTGCAATATAGGTTTAAAGATGGTGATTTAAAAGGGCAATGTTTTGGAAATCTTTTTCTGGCAGCCATGACTGGTATTAGTGGAAGTTTTGAAACTGGTGTACGAAATATGAGCGAAGTTCTTGCTGTTACAGGAACTGTGCTGCCCGTTACTTCTGAGAATATCAATCTATTAGCTGAACTTGAAGATGGCACAGTAATCAATGGTGAATCAAGAATCGGTAATCACAATAGTATTCATCCCGGACGAATAAAGCGAGTTTATTTAGACAAAGATAATGTAAAACCGTTGGATAGTGCAATAAGCGCAATAAAAAATGCGTCTGTAATAATTCTTGGACCAGGAAGTTTATATACGAGCATTATACCAAACCTGCTTGTAGACGATGTTGCACAAAGTATTGCAAAATCCAGTGCAATAAAAATTTATGTAGCGAATGTTATGACCCAACCAGGTGAAACTGATGGGTATAGTGTTTATGATCACATTAATGCAATATATCAGCATGTAAGGATTGATGGGTTTATTGACTATTGCATTGTTAACAAAGGTAAAGTGCCTGAAAAAATATATAAGCGCTATGTGGAAGATGGTGCTTCAATGGTAAGGTTAAACCCAAATAGAATTAAAAAGCTTGGAATTGAGATATTAGAACGTGATTTGCTACAAATAGATGATAAAGGTTATGTACGCCACGACCCAGTAAAGCTAGCAAAAGTTATTCTTGAAATATGCAATAATAAGGCAGGTAAGGAATAATGTTTTTTGGAAAATCATATTGGAAAACGTTTGAGCAGGGAATCCAAAGAGAATGGCTTATGACAAATGGAATTGGCGGATTTTCATGTAGTTCAATTATTGGTGCAAATTCCAGACGATATCACGGTCTTCTAACTGCTTCCTTAAATCCACCTGTCGAACGATTTCTGGTGTTGTCAAGCATAAATGAAAGTATTATCTTCAGTAATGAAAAAGTACACTTATATTCTTTTAAGACACCGGATTTTACTGCTCATGGAGAATATCATCTTGAATCTTTCCAATATAACTATATACCCGAATATAATTACCGAGTTGGTTCAATGGTTATCCAAAAAAGAATATGCCTTTTATACGGTAAGAACCAGGTTGCTATTGTTTATACAATTCATAATGCAATCAATAGCACTCTGCGCATTACACCTTTAGTGAATTTCAGAGATTATCATCACCTTTCACAAAACAACAACATGAGTTTTACTTCAATATGCAGCAATAGAAAAATCTTTATTACTCCATATAATATGGACAAAAAAATAATGTTGGAATGTTCTGATGGTGTTGTAGTTGAAAAACCATGTTATTTTTATAATATGGACTATGAGTACGAGCGCGAAAGAGGGATGGATAGTACCGAAGATCATTATATCCCCGGTTACTATGATATAGAGCTTTTAGAAGGTAAACACAAAACAATTACATTAGTATGTAGCTTCAATGAATCAATAGACTTATTAGACGGTGAAAAAATTATTGCCCAAGAGATACAAAGACAGAAAGACTTATTGCAAAATACAAAAGATATTCCATTTCTCAAACACCTTATAATAGCTGCTGATAAGTTTATAGTACAACGTAAGTCCACGTATTCAAAAACTATAATCGCAGGTTACCCCTGGTTTACAGATTGGGGTCGTGATACCATGATAGCCTTTACGGGATTGACTCTATCTACAAACAGATTTGATGATGCTCGTGATATTTTATATACATTTTCTAAATATGAAAAGTATGGATTAATTCCAAACGTGTTTCCCGATGGCAATAATGAACCTGCATATAATACGGTTGATGCAGCATTATGGTTTTTTGAAGCTGTATATAAATATATTCAATATACAAGTGATTGGAATTTTGTAAAAAAAGAGATACTTAGTGTTTTAAAAAGAATTATTAGCTCTTATAAAGAAGGTACAATATTCAATATTAAAATGAATAAGGATTTTTTGATCTCTGCAGGAGATGAGAATACACAGCTAACCTGGATGGATGCCAAGGTAGGTGATTGGGTTGTGACACCAAGGCATGGTAAAGCTGTCGAGATAAATGCATTATGGTATAACGCTGTAATGGTAATGGCTTATCTAACCAGGGAACTTGGTGAAAATTGCAACAGTTATGTTAAGTTAGCTCAAGATATAAAGGATAGTTTTATTGAACTTTTTTGGAATGAGAATGAGGGTTGTTTATATGATGTTGTAAATTTATATGGTAAGGATGACAAAATACGCCCTAATCAAATTTTGTCTGTAAGCCTATCTTTCCCAGTAGTGGAAGGGTGGCATGCAAAAAGCATAGTAAATACGGTCTATAATAAATTATACACTGCTTATGGACTTAGATCGTTATATCAAAAAGACCCATGTTACAGGGGGATTTATATTGGTGGTCCACTTGAAAGGGATGGTGCTTATCACCAGGGAACGGTGTGGACATGGCCACTTGGTCAATTCATAACTGCCTATGCAAGAGTCTATAAAGATGATAATAATCTTAAGAATAATTTAGAAAGGTTTTTCATTCCATTCGAAGATCATTTCAAGGATGCATGTCTGGGTAGTATATCCGAGATATTCGATGGAAATGAACCATTAATAGCAAGGGGATGTTTTGCACAAGCATGGAGTGTAGCAGAAATTTTAAGAGCATATACAGAAAACTTTCTGCCTTTACTATAGTATAAGATGCTTATATGAACTGATTTACAATCATATGAGTTTTTTTCTTGTAAAAATATACTCTATGTACATTGATTTTAGATCATTGAATTCATATTTTGGGGGAGAGGTAATATGTCTTTTTCATCCGATATTAAGGACGAGTTGTGCAGATTACAAAATGAAAAGCCATGCTGCAATTTCTCAGAGCTTGCAGGTATGCTGCGTGCGGGTCTTAGTGTGCGCAAAATTGGCAAAAATTACACTCTTTCATTTATTACTGAGCATGCAATGGTTTCAAGACTGATCTATAGCAGGATGAAGGAATTTGTTCCTGACTGTGTGGAGATTAGTGGAGAGAAAACAACAAGATTTAAAAGACATGTGGTTTACAGGCTTAATTTTCGCAAGATACTAAAAATGCACAAAGGGTTAGAGCTCCTACATTCAATTGGTATGAATATTAATCTTTCTGAAGGTGAAATTATTTATACGGATTTTCAGTTACAGGATAGATGTTGTATTCGCGCCTATTTAAGAGGTGGGTTTCTTGCAGTTGGTTCTGTAACCAGTCCAGATAAATCATACCATGTGGAATTGTCATTCACTAACGATTCAATTTCCAGCGAATATATGAAATATATGGAGTACTTCGAACTAAAACCTAAAAGTTTGGTACGGAACAATAATTCTGTTGTATATATGAAGGAAGGACAGGATATTGTAGATTTTTTAAATATCATAAACGCTCATAATGCCCTTCTGGAAATGGAAAATATACGTATTTTAAAGGATATGAGAAATCAGGTTAATAGAATTGTAAATTGTGAGACAGCCAATTTAGGGAAAATAGTTGATGCATCAGTAAAACAAGTTGAATGTATTAAGCTACTTGATCGTACTATTGGTATTGAAAACCTACCGATAAACCTAAAAGAAATAGCCCGCTTGAGATTGGAGAATCCAGAAGCAAGTATGTCTGAACTTGGGAAAATGCTGAATCCTGAACTTAGTAAATCTGGTGTCAATCATCGTATGAGAAGACTTCAAAAAATGGCGGATGATTTAGCCAAGTAGAAAAATAAAAGGGTTTTTTCGGGAAATAAAGAATAGTATGAAAGGAATGGAGTGATTGTATTGGATATTACAGTTCAACAGGAGAAAAGTGTATTGACTGTTTTTCTAAAAGGAGAGTTAGATCATCATACTGCTTCAAAAATAAAAGATACCATTGATTTACTCATGTTAGAATCGTCTGTAAAAATGCTAATACTTGATATGAGTGAAGTTACCTTTATGGATAGTTCGGGTATAGGCATGATTGCTGGCAGGTATAGAAGGGTTAAAAGCCTTGGCGGTAGTATGTCAATTAGGAATGCAAACAAGGTAATTTCAAAAGTATTAAAAATGTCAGGTATAAATCAATTGATGAAAATAAGCTGATAGAAAAAGAACGATTATGCCGGAAATCCGGAACTATAGTGTATTGTGAGGTTATGAGAAATGCAGTCAATAAACAGGATGAAAATTGAATTTGACAGTAAGTCAACAAATGAAGCTTTTGCTAGAGTTGTAGTAGCGGCATTTGCAGCACAGTTGGATCCCACACTGGAGGAACTGGCAGATTTAAAGACCGCAGTATCCGAAGCTGTAACTAATGCAATAATACATGGATATGAAAATAAACCAGGAACTATTTATATGGAATGTGTTCTTTATACTGGTGAGATTATGGTTGTCATTGAAGATAAAGGAGTAGGAATAGAAGATATTGAAAAAGCAAGAATTCCCTCATATACAACAAAACCTGAATTGGAGAGATCAGGGCTGGGATTTTCTATTATGGAAAGCTTTACAGATAGTTTTGAGATTGAGTCATCAATGGGAAGTGGCACAAAAATAACTATGAAAAAAAAGTTTACTACATAAGGCATATACATTTTATATTTTATGCTCGATATAGCTAAAAAATCTACTTCTGTTGTCCCGACACCCAATATGTACTACTATATGACCGGTTTTGTAACTAACTTTACCGTTTCTATTGTTTCTGACGCATTTTTTGTTTCACAGAACGAATAACTTACTTATTAACCTAATTGAATTCATTTTATTTAGCTTAGAACAGGAGTTTTTTTGTGGATGAAATAATTTCTGAACAAGAGAATTTATATGCTAAAACTTTAAATCTAATATTACAAGCTCAAAAAGGTGATAAAGAAGCTCAGAATATTTTAGTTGAAGAGAATATTGGGCTTGTATGGAGTATAGTAAAACGCTTTAAAGGTCGCAATACTGAAGTTGAGGATATTTTCCAAATAGGATGTATAGGGCTTGTGAAAGCTATAAAAAAGTTTGATCCTGGCTTTGAAGTTAGATTTTCAACATATGCAGTACCGATGATTATGGGCGAAATTAAACGATTTTTCAGAGATGATGGTAGCATTAAGGTAAGTAGAGCATTAAAGGAGCTTGGACATAAAGCAAATGCAGCAAGAGAATATTTAGAAAAAACAACTGGTAAATCTCCATCAATACAGGAGTTGTCTGACAATCTTGATGTTGAACCTGAGCAATTAGTTCAAGCACTTGAAGCAGGGTATCAACCTGAATCGCTGTATAAGACTATTGGTGATAGTGAAAATTCCATGTATTTAATTGATAAGCTAATAGTTGAAGATGGAAGTTTTAAGGAATCTGCTATTCTCGATCGTATATCACTTACAAAAGCCATTGAAAGCCTCGATGATAGATCAAGGCAAATCATCTATCTTAGATATTTTAAAGAAGAAACTCAGCAAGCCGTAGCGAATATGCTTGGAATATCTCAAGTACAAGTTTCAAGGCTTGAAAAGAAGATTATGGAGGAATTGAGAAATATGTTTCTATAAGGACTTAAAGCGCTTGTAATATATTTTCATTCTCTGACTAAACATGCAAATTAATTCCCTAAGTAACCTTATATAACCTTTCGAATAGAATATATTGGAAGGTCTATTTTTGTTTATAGGGTTATGAAAACATTAGGTTATAACAGAAAAGATGCAATAGAATATGCGCATAAATGGGCATTTGGTAGAAATCCAAAATACCTTGATTTTAGTAAATTAGGGGGAGATTGTACAAATTTTATATCCCAATGCATTTATGCAGGATGCAAGACCATGAATCATAAACCGATATATGGGTGGTATTACTATAATAGTTATAATAGAACAGCATCGTGGACAGGAGTTCAGTATCTATATGATTTTCTTATTAAAAATAAAGCAGCAGGTCCATTTGCAACGGAAGTCCCGATTTCACAAATACAAGCAGGTGATATCATTCAATTATCATTTGATGGTACAATCTTTAGGCATTCGCTATTTGTTGTAGAAACTGGTAAAACGCCTAATACGCAAAACATCAAAATATCTACTCATACTTATGATCGGGACAATTATCCTATAAGCAACTATATTTATAAGAAGTACAGATGCCTTCATATTGAAGGTTACCGCATATGATCGGGTAGAATCTTCCTGCATTCAAGATAATACCTCTTATCCTCAGCTTCGCCCATTGAAAATGTTTTCCTTGGGAGAGCACCATCGGAAATTACAGTCTTAAATAAATCTCCTTTTTTCATTGACGGTAATAAAAATCCCATAATAGAATCTTGCTTGCTAAGTCTTTTAACAACTTCGTCACCATGCACATAATCAATATTTATATCTTGATTATGCTCAATATAATGATCAAGAAAGTTTTGTAATGTTCCCACCTCAAGAGTAAATTGTGGATTATTAACCCAAATATAACCCGATTTATTATTATGTAAAAACGGGATTATATGCTTCGAAGATTTCGTAGTGGGCTGTTCATTAAGGTTTTCCATGTATTCATACCCACATTCAACACCATTTTCAGTATAAAACCTAACTAACTCTTTAAGAACATTATCAGCATTGACATTGAATAAAACTCTGTGTATTGGTTCAAACTCAAGACCGGAGTCGTGAACATTAACAAGCTCAACAAGTGCATAGCGTGCAGGATGAGTTGTTTTTTCAGTATCTGAAAGAGACTCTTTTATGTTTTCCCAGCAAGACTTTGCAGTTGCCAAAGAATGATTACCATCACCTACAGCAAATAGTAAAGGACTAGTAGAAGATGTAACATTGTACTTCTCTGAGAATATTTCGGGTGATTTTAAATTTAGTAAGCTATAATAAATATCTTGAAGAACATTAATATCGTTTAGTTGATAACCTTCGATATGACCACCATTCATCATTAAGTTGAATGAGTAGAGCATTTTCATATTATTTTTATTTCTTATTATGGGCTCCATGACTGTATTATTTGGATCGTCAAATAATACCATTATATGAGGTAATTCAAGGCAGGCCTTTTCTCGTATGAGTATTCTTGGAGGCAGCCTGTCTAAAATAGTTCCTTCGGTTGCGCGTATTAGACTTTCAGAGTCCTTTGAAAAATCATAATGCTCTAAGTCAATCGCACATACAAGACCTTTTCGAGTTTTTGCTGTGCTAATGGTTCTTTCTACATATATAAATGAGTTTTGAACTTCACAAAAATAGCCATTGTCAAGATAATCACACATTGTCTTATTTATTGATGCAATTCTGTGTTGTTTTTTATCTTGAGTTTCTTCAAGGTAAACTTCCGGATAAATAAGGTGTAGTGTGGACGGTTCATCATGAATCAACTTATCGACATTTTCCCAATATTCGGGCTCAGATGTATATTGATCACAGGCAACAACAGCCCATTTCTCATAATTTATGTTTTGATTTGGAAGTAAGACTGATGCTATGTCTATTCCAAGCTCTTTTTTAAATTTGTTATTCATTTGCTCCTCCTATGTAAGACTCAAAATATAGGTCAATTTTAATAGAATATGTAAATTTAGTCAAATCAAAAATCACGCATTGTTTTAGCTATTTCAAGCAATAATAACATTGAAACTATAATGAAAGGAAGTACTTACTTAATGTATTACTGGTCGCAATGCTCTGGTACATCGGTATATCTTGAGAATAAGAAAATCGGTCATATAGAAAATATGATGATTAACAAAGCTGATAAGACTGTTATTGCTTTTGTATTAGAGAGAAAAAGTACCGATATTAAGTATCGTTATTTTCCGTTAACAAAAGCAACAGAAATCCAACGTGATAGTATTACCATAGAGAGTGAAGAAGACATAAAGGTATTATCAAATGAAATAAGACAAGAACATATTTTTGTTGAGGATATACTAAACAAATCCATAGTTGATGACGACGGGAAATGGGTTGGTAAAGTTGTTGATTTTGCCTTCGATAAAACCAATGGTAATATTCAGGAAGTAATTATGTCCGATAGTATAATGTTGGATCTGTGGTTGGGTCGAAGAAAAATGCCGGTTTATAGTACGGTTGAGTTTTCCGAAGAATTAATACGTATTGACAAGAATGCAAAAAAAGACATTAAAAAGCTCCAAAAAGGGCTTAAAGACTGGATTAACGCAGATTTTATGTAGTTTATGACACATCTAAAGTGTAACTATATGCTCAAAGACAGGGTTAATAGTGACATTTTATAGTGATGTATTGTTAACGAAAAATCAAAAGATTATGAATAGGAGGAGATATGAATGAAGACGGGTTTTACAACCGGAATGGTTATAGGTGGAGTTGTCGGTGCTATGATATATATGGTATCAAATGGTGATATGAACATGAAAAGAACCAAAAAACGCATCATGCGAATGGGCAAAGATATGTGTAAAAGCTCCAGGCGTCTTATGTCTAATATTGGCGATATGATGCATTAATGGTTAGAAAATCTTCCCTTTTGAAACCTTTTCTCAAAACACTCATGATTTTTGGGAAAAGGTACATATCTACTCTACAAATGTGGAGGTGCTTTGTTGAAATTGAGTCGATTAATAAAAATATTCGTTGTTTCAGCTCTAATTTTAGGGCTTATTTTTTTAAGTTTTCGTTTTGGAAAAGATATCATTAATGCAATGCTACCACTTATTATAGGAATAATTATTACCTATCTGCTTTTGCCTTTAATTGATTTTTTCGAAAAACGGAATATTTCAAGAACAATGAGTATTCTTATTTCAATGTCTTTAATTGTTTTTATTATTTTTGCAATATTGAAGTGGATAATACCAATTATGGCTTCAAATATTACTGAGATTGTAAAAGTAATCCCCGATATATTCGATTCAGTATACAAAAGCCTCTTAGACTTAATTGAAAAAAACCTACCATATGATTTATACAATAGTGTAGAAGAAGAAATTAACAATGGATTCTTAGTGCTACAACAAAAAACGATAGCAGGATTATATAGCCTAATTTTGTTAATACCTAAAACAATAGCTACAGTAATAGACGTATTGGTTGGACTTATCTTGTCGTTTTATATTTTAAAAGATAAAGAATTAATAATAAAGAATTTGAAACTTATATTCCCTAAAAAATATCGGGAAGAAATCTTTTGTTTTATGAGGGATATCCACAGGGTTGCATTAAAGTTTATACAAGGTCAAATAATAATAGCCATTATTATTGGCATTATTGAAACAATTGGGCTCTACATAGTAGGAATGCCGTACGCGATTTTTCTTGGGTTCATAGGTGGTATTTCTAATATAATTCCATATTTTGGCCCATATATAGGAGCAGTGCCAGCTGTTGTGATAGCATTAACTATATCGCCCTGGAAAGCACTTTTAGTCATTTCTGTTTTTGTTATTGTGCAACAACTTGACAACATAATTCTAACACCAAAAATCATAAAGGGAAAACTGGGCTTACATCCAATAATAACTATAATGTCGGTGTTAGTGGGGGGACGTTTGTTTGGTTTTTTCGGTCTTGTATTTGCAGTTCCAATAGTAGCCATGATAAAAATTATAGTAAAGAAAGTCTATCGAATGATAACAGGGTGATGGCTTTTCACACTTGACTCAATTCTATGGATTTCGTATACTTGAGTAAGCGAATTGGTAAAATAAGCTTTATCCATAATTTGCTTTTGCTTTATGGTATTCAACAGCACATTTAGTATATATCTATAATTAAATAATATTAGCTCAAAAGAGCTAAAGTGAGGGTTCATCATGAAGAAATTAGGATTAAATGAATTACGAGAAGAATATTTATCTTTTTTTGAAAGTAAAGGTCATTTACGTTTGCCCAGTTTTTCGCTGGTTCCTGATAATGATCCGAGTATTTTATTAATAAATGCGGGTATGACACCGCTTAAACCTTATTTTACAGGACAACAGGTTCCACCAGCAAAAAGAGTTACAACATGTCAGAAGTGTATACGTACACCTGATATTGAGAATGTAGGAATTACATCACGGCATGGGACTTTTTTCGAAATGTTAGGGAATTTTTCCTTTGGCGATTATTTTAAGACAGAAGCTATTACTTGGGCTTGGGAGTTTTTAACTAAAGTAATAAACATTCCAGAAGATAAACTCTATGTATCTGTTTATTATGAAGACGATGAGGCATTT
Source organism: Clostridiaceae bacterium (assembly GCA_012519655.1). Lineage (GTDB taxonomy): Bacteria > Bacillota > Clostridia > DSM-8532 > DSM-8532 > Thermoclostridium. The sequence goes on from JAAYPS010000097.1 coordinate 22,362, forward strand.
GACATATGGAACAAAGTGGTGGGACTTCCAAAAGAGAAAATCTTCAGAATGGGCAAAGAAGATAATTTCTGGGAGCACGGTATTGGACCTTGCGGGCCATGTTCAGAAATTCATTATGATCGTGGTATAGAAAAAGGGTGTGGCGAGGAAAGCTGTACAGTTGGTTGCGAATGTGACAGATTTATTGAGGTTTGGAATCTTGTTTTTACCCAGTTCTATCGTCAAGAGGATATGACGTATGTACCACTGAAGTCTAAGAATATTGACACAGGTATGGGACTTGAAAGACTAGCATGTGTTGTCCAAGCGGTTGATAATATCTTTGAAGTTGATACAAATAGGCGCTTATTGGATCATGTATGCAATATAGCACAAGTAGAGTACGGGAAGGACCCCAAAGAAGATGTTTCAATTCGTGTCATAACTGATCATATAAAAAGTTCTGCTATGATGGTCTCTGACGGAGTTTTACCTTCAAATGAGGGCAGGGGTTATGTTTTAAGAAGGCTTATACGCCGTGCTGCGAGACACGGAAGGCTACTTGGTAATAAGGATTTATTTCTTTCCAAATTAGCAGATACAGTAATTGATGCTTCTATGGGAGCGTATCCTCATATGGATGAAAAACGTGATTACATTAAGAAAGTAATATCCATTGAAGAAGAAAAGTTTTACAATACCGTAGATCAAGGTATGAGTATATTGGAACAACATATACAAGATTTAAGTAAGCAAGGCAATACAACTATAGCAGGTGATATGGTTTTTAAATTGCACGATACCTACGGGTTCCCGATTGATCTAACAAGAGAGATAGCTCAGGAAAATTCTATGATAGTTGATGAAGACGGCTTTAATAAGGAAATGAAAAAGCAGAAGGAAAAAGCTCGAGAAGCATATTTGAAAAAAGAAGGATCTGCATGGGAAAAAGATCTGTTCACAGGTGAAAACAAGTTCTTTACTACTGAGTTTACTGGTTACAATGAATTTGAAACAAAGGCATTGGTAAAGTTCATTATTCAAAATGGTGAATTAGTAGACAATGCTCAAATGGATGACGAGATAACTATTGTTCTTGATAAAACACCATTTTATGCAGAAAGTGGCGGACAGATAGGTGATGCAGGTATTATCATAAGCAATAATTTCGAAATGATTGTAACAGATTGTAAAAAGACTTCGGATGGAAAATATCTTCATATAGGAAAAATAAAATCTGGCGTTGTGCAGCTTGATGACGAGGTCACAGCTAAAATTGATATATTAAAAAGAAAAAGTACTGCAAGAAATCATACAACCACTCATATACTTCATAAAGCGTTGAAGAATGTTTTGGGAGACCATGTAAGCCAAGCAGGTTCTTTTGTTGCTCCAGACCGTTTGAGATTTGACTTTACACACTTTTCCCAGCTGACGGATGAACAGATAGAACAAGTCGAACAGCAAGTTAACGAGATTATACTGGCAAACCATCTTATTTCTATAAAAGAAATGCCCATTGACGAAGCTAAAGAGCAGGGTGTAGTTGCTTTGTTTGGTGAAAAGTATGGGGATATAGTGCGGGTAGTTTCTGTGGGAAATTATAGTAAAGAACTATGCGGAGGAACGCATATTTACTCAACTGGTGAGATAGGCCTTATAAAAATTGTAAGTGAAAACGGTATTGCTTCAGGTGTACGCCGTATTGAAGCATTGACTGGAATGAACGCAATTTATTGGTACAAAGAACATGAACAAATGTTAAAAAGCGTAGCCGATATTGTAAAAACCACTCCAGAAGAAACAAGCTTAAGAGTTTCTAATCTTGTAGATGAATTAAAGAATACTCAAAGAGAGCTAAAATCAGTAAAAGAAAAAATGATGAGTAAATCAGTTGATAACTACCTAGATAAGGTTGAGGAGGTATCTGGCATCAAAGTTCTGGTAACCCAATTAGAGCAATTAGATATGGCTGCTCTTAGAAACATGGCAGATACTATAAAAAATAAGCTGGGTTCATCAGTGGTAGTATTAGCAAGTTCGATTAATGGAAGAGTTAATTTGGTTGTATCAGCCACAAAGGATGCTGTAGCTAAAGGCGTGAACAGCGGAAAAATAATTAGTGAAGCTGCAAAAGCTGTAGGTGGTGGTGGCGGAGGTAGACCGGATATGGCCCAAGCTGGTGGTAAAAATGCTGATGATATTGGTAAAGCACTTGAAGTTGCTATGAGTAAAATAAAAGAACAGCTTGCTTAAAGAGCTATTATCGGGAGGAGGAATAGTTATGTCAGATTGTGTATTTTGTAAAATTATCGAAGGAATAATACCGTCAAGTAAGGTGTATGAAAATGATGATATAGTCGTTTTCAAGGATATAAATCCTGTAGCACCTATTCACGTTCTGGTTGTACCTAAGGTTCATATTGAAAGCCTTGAAGCGTTAAATGAGCAAAATATCGATATAGTACGTAAGATTCATTTAGCAATATTGCAAACAACAAAGCTTCTCGGTATAAATGAGGAAGGTTATAGAGTTATAACCAACTGTGGTAAAAATGGTGGTCAAACCGTACCACACCTTCATTATCACATTATTGGCGGAACTAAATTTAGCGAAAAAATTATATAGAGGTTGTATTTATATTCGACTAGTTTTTGGTTATACCTTGTTTTTATGTTAATTTTGTAGTATCATCAAGTATATAAGGTTTTATAAATGCGATGTTCGCATTTTTAAGAGCTTGTCAATAATTAAGAGTAATAATAATATTGACTGTGCCCGAAACCATATTATATAATATTGTGTGTGCTTATGGCAGAATGATTTATTAATCTGCTAAAAGGAATAAATTCCCCGGCACGACTGTATGATACAGAAGAGGGGAGGGAAAAATGTGTCCGAAATCAGAGTAAAAGAGAATGAATCCCTAGATAGTGCGCTTAGAAGATTTAAACGCCAATGCGCAAAGTCAGGTGTTCTTGCAGAGGTTAGAAAAAGAGAGCATTACGAGAAACCTAGTGTAAGGCGCAAAAAGAAGTCTGAAGCTGCAAGAAAGAGAAAGGTAAAGTAGAGGCGTATATTTACTGTCCTTAAAAAACTAATACGCTTGTAAACTGATGAAGGCTATACTGCAAAAACAAATACAAAGCTGATTGTAGCAGAGTTAAGAATATAGTATAGAGCTTTTGATAATTAAAGCCCGAAATGAAAGTTTTCGGGCTTTTTGCAAAGCGTTATATAGATAAGTTAGCACAGTAATATAACTTACAAAACATTTGCATATTTAAAGGCGGGTAATCCGCCTTTAAAAATATATTTTCTTAAAGGGGTTTTATGTTCGAAGACTTTTTTCTTGGAAATCAAGTTATCTGGGAAGTGAAAGAATCTGATCATTTGAAGGTAAAAAACATATCAGACAAACTAATGCTTCCAACAACTCTTTCAGATGTACTTATAAAACGAGGCTTAACAGATATAGAGTGTATTAAATCATTTCTAAAGCCATCTATAAAAAACTTGCATGATCCAATGCTACTTCCTGATATGGATATTGCAGTGGAACGAATAATAAAAGCAAAGCAAAATGCCGAAAATATAATCATATATGGTGATTATGATGTGGATGGAATAACTTCCACATCGATTTTGTATTTGTTTTTTCAATCTATTGGTATCAAAGTTTCATTCTATATTCCAGATAGAATTGATGAAGGGTATGGAATATCTGACAAGTTTGTGGATTATTTAAATGAAAATCACTTTGACCTCATGATTACAGTGGATTGTGGTATTTCGTCTAGGAATATTATTAACGAAATAAATGATAATTTATCTGCCAAAGGTCATAATATGGATATTATAGTCACAGATCACCATCAACCAGACATGGAAAACTTACCTGTAGTTCTTGCATTAATTAATCCTCATTTGCCATATAGTGAATACCCATTTGATAAGCTATGTGGTGCAGGTGTGGTGTTTAAGCTTGTACAGGCATTGTGCTGTAAACTTGAACTCGGTGATGAGTATTTATATTACATTGATTTGGCTTGTCTGGGGACAGTTGCAGATATTGTAGAATTAACAGGTGAGAACCGTGTAATTGTAAGTACCGGACTAAAAAAGATTAACAGGCTACCGAATTTAGGAATAAAAGCGCTTTTAGATGTTGCGCAGATTAAAGATGAGATAATTGATGCCTATAAACTTGCATTTATTGTTGCTCCAAGAATAAACGCTGCAGGAAGAATGGGAGACGCATCAAGAGCAGTTAAACTTTTTACTACTCATGATATTTCAACTCAAGAAAAACTGGCAAAAGTTTTACAAGACGAAAATAATTTGCGTCAAAAAATACAGTTGGATATTTATGAAAAAGCATTAGAATCAATAGAAAGTGACACAACATATAATGAGCAGAAGATTATAGTTGTATCGGGTGATGGGTGGCATCAGGGTGTTATCGGAATAGTCTCGTCCCTGCTTGTTGAGCATTTTCATAAGCCCTGCTTTGTAATATCGGTTTTTGGTGACATAGCCACCTGTTCTGCCAGAAGTATTGAAGGTTTTAACATATATGAAGGAATGGAATACTGCAAAGATTTGCTTGTTAAATATGGCGGTCATGAACAAGCAGGCGGATTAACTATAAATAAATCAAACATTAATAAGTTTAGAGAGAAAATAAATGAATTTGCACAAATTGTAATGCATGACACTATTATGAAGCCCAAAATCGTAGTAGATGCCGATATAAGTATTAATGATATTAATATTGAATTGGCTGATTATTTAATGGCAATGGCTCCATTTGGTGAAGGAAACCCAAAACCTCTTTTTAGAATAAGAGATGTAAATGTCATTGAAAGTAGGCAAATAGGGTTTGACAAATCCCACTTAAAACTCCTCCTGCAAAATGGTAACAGTCAATTATCTGCTGTTGCCTTTAGGATGGCTAATATGCAACAACTGCTAAAAGCAAATAATAAAATAGATTTGATATGTGAAATAGGTATTAATGAATATATGGGTAAAAGAAATGTCCAACTGTTTGTAAAGGCCATTAGATTGCATGAAAATCAAATTAAAAAGAACAAAATAATGCTTGAAATAGCTGAAAAATTTGAATATCTTGATAATAACAAAGAATGCATTTATAATAGTGTTAATAATTTTGGGATTGCTTTTAAAGATATTAATATTACAAGACAGGAATTGGGTGTTATATATAAACACATTCTTGAAATTGGTAAATGCACATTAACAACAGGTCAGTTATTTGTACATACACAAAAGCTAAGTGAAAAATTATCAAGCTTGAATTGTTTTAAAATGTTAATAGGTTTTATTATTCTTGACGAGCTTGATATAATTGTTTTTTCACGAACGAATTATGACGAATTCAAAATTAAGTTGCCAGAGAATACTGAAAGAACATCCCTTTTGAATTCCAAGATTCTTTCCTTTATAAATAACTTGCAGCAGGTGGTAGAAAAATGACGGTGGTTTCATGAATACGGTATATAATAATCTCATAGCAAAACTTAAATCAATAGGAAAAGACTATGATTGGGATCTTCTTGATAAAGCATTTAAGTTTGCGTGTGAAGCTCATGAAGGGCAAAAAAGAAGCTCAGGGGAACCTTTTGTAACACACCCTTTGCATGTAGCTTATATTCTTGCTGAAATGGAAATGGATACAACTACCATAGTAGCAGGTATGTTGCATGATACCGTTGAGGATACTTCATTTACATATGAAAAAACTGTAAAGCATTTTGGAGAGGAAATAGCAAATCTTGTAGATGGAGTTACGAAACTTGCCAAAATACCTTATACAAACAAACAAGAAATTCAAGCTGAAAACTTAAGAAAGATGTTCTTAGCTATGTCAAGAGACATACGTGTTATTATTATAAAGCTTGCAGACAGGCTTCATAATATGCGAACTCTTAATTTTAAAACAAAGGAAAAGCAGCTTGAAATCTCTCGCGAAACCCTGGATATTTATGCTCCATTGGCACACCGCTTAGGTATTTATAGAATTAAATGGGAGCTTGAAGATTTAAGCTTCAGATATTTACATGAAAAAGAGTATTATGATCTTGTAGAAAAAATATCTCAAAAACGAAGAGAACGCGAAGAATACATTTCTCAAATCGTTGAAAATGTTTCAAAGAAATCGAAAGAACTAGATATAAATATCTTCATTGAAGGCCGTCCAAAGCATTTATACAGTATATATAGCAAGATGAAAAGACAGAATAAGGAATTGGATCAAATATATGATTTATTTGCAATTCGTGTAATTGTGGATTCAGTAAAAGACTGTTATGCTGTTTTAGGGCTTGTACACGAGCTTTATAAACCCATGCCAGGGCGGTTTAAAGATTATATTTCCATGCCAAAACCAAATATGTATCAATCCCTCCATTCAACTCTTATAGGTAGTGAAGGTGTTCCCTTTGAAGTGCAAATACGCACTTGGGAGATGCATAGAGTATCTGAGGTGGGTATTGCTGCGCACTGGAAATATAAAGAAGGTGCCAAGCAAAATGACGATCTTAGCGAGAAATTAGTATGGTTAAGACAGTTGCTGGATTGGCAGAAAGATACAACAGATCCAGATGAATTTTTGGAAAACCTAAAGATCGATCTTTTTACAGATGAGGTTTTTGTGTTTACTCCAAAAGGTGATGTAAAATCTCTTAAAGCAGGTTCAAGTCCTATTGATTTTGCTTATTCAATTCATAGTGATATAGGCAATAAAATGATAGGTGCAAAGATAAATGGTAAATTGGAAAGCCTTGATTATGAACTGCAAAATGGTGATATTATTGAGATTGTCACTTCATCGGCCAGTAGAGGACCCAGTCGCGACTGGCTAAAAAGGGTAAAAACTTCTCAAGCAAGAAATAAAATCAATCAGTGGTTTAAAAAGGAAAAACGAGAAGAGAATATCGAACGAGGAAAAGAGCTATTTGAAAAAGAGTTAAAAAAACATCGAATCAGCGCTCACCAAATTTTAAAACAAGAATTGATAGACTCAGCATTTAAAAAATATAATTTTAATGGAATTGATGAAGTGTATGCTGCTATTGGTCTGGATGCCATTACAAGCAGAAAAGTAATAACACGACTAAAAGAAGAGTATCGCAAAACCCTTCCAGTTGAAGAACAAAATATTATTAGTAATGAAAAGCAAAAAAGCAAAGAAAAACCTAAGAAGGATGGCTATAATATTGAAACTGGTGTAATCGTTAAGGGTATAGAAAATTGCCTTGTGCGACTTTCAAGATGCTGCAATCCAGTACCTGGTGATGATATTATAGGATATATTACCAGGGGTAGGGGTGTATCGGTTCATAGAAAAGATTGTGTAAATATTGTAAACACATTAAGTGGGGAAGATGAATCTGTCAGGCTAATAGAGGTAAGCTGGCATAACGCTAATGCAGTGTCCTATCAGGCTGAATTAATAGTAAAGGCACATGATAGAACTCATTTATTGATGGAAATAACTAATTTTATAGGCGATTTAGGAATTCCTTTAAAAGCTATTAATGCAAGGACCACGAAGGACAATGTTGCTATAATGAACTTAACAGTGGAGATAACAGATACTGAGCAACTAGATAATATAATCAAAAAAATAAGAAGAGTTCCAGATGTATTTGAGATATCAAGAAGTAATCAGTAAAATACTAAACATCGCAAAATGCGAAATAAATCGGAGGAAATTATGCGAGCAGTAGTACAGAGGGTTAGCAGTTCAAAAGTTATTGTAGACAGCAAAACAACGGGAAGTATTGACAATGGTTTGATGGTTCTACTGGGTATAGGTCATGATGATACCCATCAAGATTTAATATATTTGGCTGATAAAATTGCAAATTTAAGAATTTTTGAAGATGAAAATGGGAAAATGAATTTATCTGTTCTTGATATTCATGGTGAGATATTGGTTGTATCTCAGTTTACATTATTTGCGAACTGTCTAAAAGGAAACAGACCCAGTTTTGTAGAAGCTGCACCACCTGAAATGGCTAATAAGCTATATTGTGAGTTTGTGGAATACATTAGAGAAAAATACTCTATCAATGTGGGAACAGGAATATTTCAGGCTTCTATGCACCTCGAAATACATAATGAGGGACCTGTAACCATTTTTCTTGACAGTGCTATGAAAATAAAAAATCGTGGTGGTGAAGTGAAATGACAATAAAGTGTTTGTCAAGCGGTTTGTTACAATCCAATGTTTATGTTGTTTCTAAAGATGGCGAGGGAGTTGTCATTGATTGCGGGTGTCCGCCCGAGCTACTACTTGATTATGCTAAAGGGTATAATATAAATATTCGACATGTGATTTTAACTCATGGTCATTTTGATCACATTTATTATATTGATAAGTTTCGACAAATGGCTGATGTTCAAGTCCATATTCATCAAAATGATTCTGAATGTTTATCAGATACTCAAAAAAACGGACTTGCACATTTTCCCGTCCAAGGCTTTTCTACTTTTTCTCCCGCTGACAATATTCTAACAGATGGGGATGAAATTAATGTTTCAAACCTTACTTTTAAAATAATCCATACGCCAGGTCACACAAAAGGTGGTATTTGTATACTGGTGGAAGATGCTCTTTTTTCAGGTGATACTTTGTTTAAATTATCTGTAGGAAGAACTGATTTTCCAGGTGGTTCACTCGACGAACTGATGATGTCAATCAAGGAAAAACTCTATTCTTTACCCAATGATACTACTGTATATCCTGGCCATGGTGATATTACAACTATAGGCTTTGAAAAAACTCACAACCCCTTCTGTAGAGTATAAGATAAATGAATTTGAAATGACTGTGCAAATGAAGTATATCATCGATGGATTTTTATGTAATTTTAACACAGAGTCTTGTTATTTGGGACATAATATTTATTTTTTGGGGAACATAATATTTTACGTTCACATAAGATAATATTGATAAACTCAATAACAAGGAGTGAACTTATGTGAATGGATTTTTATGTAATCATATGAGTGAGTATTCATACGGAGCAGAATGTCCATACAGGCAATCATGCCCAGTAAGAGCCCAATGCCCTTATTGTCCACATCAACATGATGGAAATATGGATTATAGTATGAACATGTTACAGTACCAACAATATAATTGCTATGGATACCCAAATTCAAATATGAGCCCCATGGAGTATGGTTATCAGAACAATTACCCCTATAATAATATTACAAATTTAAGTCCAATGGAGTACGATTACCAGAATATTTATCCCAACTCTGTACTTACAAATGTTGAACCAGATTATTATGATTACTACTATGATTATGGCGATAATCAAATGTATAATAATCTTGGTTATATTTGTCCTAATGAAGCTATCAACAGTCCGTGGAGCAACAATCGTATGTATAACCCCAACTAAAGTGACTGTCTTTATAATAAGTTGCCCAGCCATTACGCACCTCATTGTTTCGAATATGAGGTGCGTAGTTGCAATTAGCGATTCTTTGTAATTTCAACAAATAATTTGAAATTTATGTTACTATTGATTAAGATTATACTATAATTCAAAAATATTATTGTAAAGGGGAAGGTGGAAAATATGGAAAATAAAATCGACAACAAATCTACTGGGACTTTTTTAGATAATATTCACGATGAAGATTATGAAAGACCATATTTATCAAAGATGGTTACATCATCGGATATGATTTTTGACAACTATAGGGAAAAGGAAAGTCTGAATGGGTATTGGAATTTCCAAATTGATCAGTATGATACATGTATACGAGCAAAGTGGTATGAAGAAGAATATAAGCTCGAGTCGGGAATGTATCAACCAGTTGACTATGATTTTGATAGTTGGGATACCATAAAAGTTCCTTCATGTTGGAACACTCAAAATGAGAGGTTTTATTATTACGAAGGACCAGCAGTTTATACCAGAACATTCCGCTATGAAAACAGAGGTGAAGAAAGAGTTTTCATTAAATTTGGTGCTGTAAATTATGAAGCTAAAGTATTTCTGAACAAAAAATACATAGGAATGCATAGAGGGGGTTCCACTCCATTTTTCATTGAAGTAACTGGATTGCTTGAAGAAAGCAATCGTATTATTGTAGTAGCAGATAACACCAGAAAAAAAGAAGCAGTACCGGCAAGAAATACCGACTGGTTTAATTATGGTGGAGTATATAGGGATGTTGAAATATTAAGGCTTCCAGAAACATTTATAAAGGATTTTCGTATTAGCCTTGTGCCAAACAGCAACTTTAAGAAGATTAGAGTTCAGTTGGAAGTTGATGGTCGCCAATTAAACGAAAAAGCAATAATTGAAATACCTAAGTTGAACATAACTAAGGAAATTAATTGTGTGAACGGGAAGGCTGATTTTGAAATTAAAGCCGACCCCGAGTTGTGGAGTCCTGAAAAACCTCGGTTATATGATGTTAAAGTTAATTACCTATTTGATTCTATTCAAGATAAGGTTGGGTTTAGAGAAATTAAAGCCGATAAAACAGGTATTTATCTTAACGGACAAAGGATTTTCCTTAAGGGTGTATGTACTCATGAAGAAAGCGTTCCAAACGGAAAAGCAATTACAGAAGAAGAAATAATGGAAAACTTTAATCTTGCAAAGCAAATGAATTGCAATTTCATGCGTTTAGCACATTATCCACATACAGAAAAAGCTGCAAGGATAGCTGATAAAGTTGGAATACTTTTATGGGAAGAGGTTCCTGTATATTGGGCAATAGATTTTAAGAACCATGATACATACAAAAATGCAGAAAACCAGCTAACCGAACTCATTCTACGGGATACTAACAGGGCAAGCGTTATTATTTGGTCGGTAGGGAATGAAAATGCTGACACCGATGATAGGTTAGAGTTTATGAGTTCATTAGCAAAAAAAGCTAAGGAAATCGATCCTTCCAGACTTGTATCGGCTGCCTGCCTTGTAGATACTGACAATCTGATGATTAAAGATAGGCTTACTGATTACCTTGATATTATCGGCCTTAATGAATACTACGGATGGTATGCTCCTGATTTTAATGATTTAATAAAACTACTTGATAATAGCAATCCTCAAAAACCCGTTATCGTTACTGAATTTGGGGCTGATGCTCTTAAAGGTGCTCGCGGAACATTCGATGATTTAGGTACTGAGGACTGTCAGCTATATGTTTACAGAAAGCAAACTGAAACACTAGATAAAATACCATATATACAAGGTACAACACCATGGATTTTATATGATTTTAGATGTCCTCGTAGAACTAATCCACTTCAGTTGGAGTATAACAGAAAAGGCCTTCTATCCGAGGATAAGTCATATATAAAGCCGGCTTATTATGTAATGAAAGAATTTTATGCTACAAAAAAATATTAGACATTGATAAATAAATTGATCATGCAAGGAAGATAGAAGAATGTGGATTATAGTTAGCTAAACCACCAACAATCTAAGTTAAGTAGATTATGTTCACTATCGCCCTTAAAGATAAAGAAAACATTATGAACACCGGTAACTCGACTTAACTCAGATGAGAATATATCCCAATTATCATAGCTGCCGGTGGAGCCAACGCCTAATACGCATACTATCTTTCCTTGCGAACTATCCAGCCTTATTTCTATTTCTCCGCCTGTTATAGAAGATGCCCGTACATGGAATTGAGTAGCTCCTTTTTCTCCAAAATCTACATTTGCCACCGCAATCCAATCGCCGTCGTGTATATCAGTAACACATAAGTTCGTACAGCCAGGTATAATGGCTGTGTTGACGCCAGCTTGCCAAGCGAAGGTTTCTGCTCCTGTTTGTTTATATGGATCGAGCGTAACTGGCAGGGTAACACCATCCATATCAGGTTTTACAGGCTTTATACGTCCGTCAAATGTGATGTCAATCGCGTTGATATGTACAGAGCGATAACCATTTACTTTTCTATGTGCCTTACTTAATGTTTGTGTATTATACGCAATATACCAATGTCCTTTGTAAGTGAAAATACAGTGATGGTTGTCACTACCTACGCCGAAGATATTCGACGGGTTTTCTAATACTTTTCCCATATATGTAAATGGTCCCGTTGGAGATTCTCCTACCATGTACACAATATCTCCATAAGCTCGATTTGATATTCTATGTTCTTCCTTGGAGTTGGAGGAATATGAGTAATAATATCTCCCGTTAAATTTATGAATCCACGAGTGCCCTAAAAACGCTGGAACATCGATTGTTACGGGGGTGTCAACTGTACTGATCATATCATCACCAAGGTTAACAACATGAGCTGTGCACGGATACAAGGTAGCTTTCTGAGTTTGAGAGGGGAGAGCACTACCGAAATAAAGATAGCCAGTTTGGTCGTCATCCAATAATACTGCAGGGGCAAAACATCTAGCAGCATCCCCTTCACTAGATATATGATGATAAATCAGTGGAGCACCAAGAGGGTCTGTCCATGGACCGATTGGAGTATCTGCAGTTAATACGCCTATACTCGAATTGCCATTTGAGAAGTATAAGAAGAATTTGTCTTTACCTTCGAAAGGCTTGCAAACAACGGCAGGGGACCAAGAATTCGACGCCCAGTTTGCCACACCATTTGGACCAGCTACATTTATCTCGCCATGATCTGTCCAGTTGATCATATCTGTGGATGAAATGACTGCAATTGTATGGATTTCTTTGTAGCTATTCATAACTAATCGTCCATGAGTATTGTATTGATATCTATCGGCGGTCATATATATATATAGCCGTCCGTCATATTCCAATGCACATGGATCTGCGCCATACTTGTGACTTATCAAGGGATTTGACATACCCGGAAGTTTTCCTTTTGCATTGGTTTGCACCGCTATTAACCGAATGGCTGTTTTTGCTTTATGTGTTCGATATAGAACCTTACCGCCGTTAACATGGATGTAGTCGATTGTGATGAACAATTCCGTGTTTTTTTGAATAAACCTATTTACTCTTAATCTGATTACCGCAAACACTTCGGATGAATTATGAGTAAAATTTACTTGTTTTCCTGTTACAAATAATTGTAATCGATGATTGCTAAACTCATATGTAGTATCTCCAGTTATATTACTGTTTAAAAATGACACTCCATCCACGTCTAACTGCTCTGGGATGGTAAAAGAAATACTTATATCGTCATAGAAACCTTCTGGTAAAGGATCCATTCGAATAGGTAAGTCAAAAAATATGTTAGGGATGCCGGGCTTTTCTATTTGCTCATCAAGTGAAACATTCAGTATTGTAAAATCCACATGTTCAGAAAAGTCATCCGATATACGAAAATAGTCAAAATCTGCATATCCACCTACTATTTGTGTAGCGAAATAAAATAACGCAAAGCGATAGCCGGTAAAATGAGTCAGTTTGTATTGCATATGTAAAACATCACCTATTGGATGCCAATGGATTTCGTCCTTGCTATAGTAGAAGTGGGCTTGGTCGATTGCATTGGTAAAGTCAAAGTCGATACGTAAATATGCAATATCTCCATTTAAGAGAACACTTTCTTTCTCATCAGGTCGACCACTTGATGCGTTTACCATTATGATGTATTTGCTTCCATTTACCATTTTCACACCCACAAACCCATAGATTTCCTGTAACGCGGCAATACCGGCGAAATCCCCATCTTTCATCCCGCGGGTGTCTATGGCAACCGTGCCAGCACATATTGGACCGAAGGTTCGTTGTGTTAGGGTATTACGTGCATCAGTTAATTCGTTGCATAGATATCCGGATTTTAATCTCAGATACCCTGGTCGCTCAGTCAGTGACCATAAGTTGTGATCAGGATTATGGTTCCATTGCCATACAAGTGACAGTCTGGAATCATTGGGGTCATTTTCAAAGGCAGCTGTCTTAATTTTCCGTATTAAAGGCTTTTCGATCATGGATACGCTCTCCACGTAAAAATCCATCAGGTCATCACCTTTTTTAGGGTGTGGAACCCAAGGTGTTTCAACGAATATTGCAGTTGATGATAAATCTGAGTCCACAGGTAGTGTGTATGTACCACGTATGATACCCCATTCGCCTCTTTTCACTACTCCAGAAGCCATATTTCTAATGGTCTCCCAACTTTCACCCCGGAAAATACTGATAAGAAATTGCTTCTTAGGTGGTCCTGTCATATACTTTATGCGTGCTGATACCTCATATACTCCTCCCGGAACGAGCTTGCCTGACAAATCTTGTTTCGGGCCAGCTCCAGTAGCTACCCGATCGGATACAAATAATACAGATTTACCCAGAGATTCATCATAAATCATGTTCAAGCTTGCAATATAGGTGTTCTCCCAATGAGCTATCCCATTTTCGAAAGTATTGTTGACCAGTAATTCTTTATCGCACCTGTCACTATTTAGCACTGGAACATCATCTATATGACTGTATAAATACCTTATGTAATTGACGGCTGTAAAATTCTTTGAAATGTTGCTTTGGTAAAATTCATCGGAGCTGACTATTCCTTTAAGATTACCTCTCAAGTGGGGAAGAGCCATTTGTGTTGGAATGCGATCGATTCTCAGAACAGGCCAATTATCTTCCCATGTCATAGGAATTAAAACAGGGATTCGCCCAACTGCTCCATGATCTTGAAACAACATAGCATACCAATCACCTGAGGGCGTATCAAAGATTCCACCCTGAGCAACCCCCATATTATTAAAATCCAAATCGTCATCCAATATGACGCGTCCCTCATACGGCCCTTCAACCCTGTCTGAGCGATAGCATAATTGTATACGTCTTCCAGAGCCTGTAGTAGGCCATGCAATCAAGAATATATAATAATAACCATTAATTTTATAGATATGAGCACCTTCAGCAGGAAGGCCATCCTTACCACCCACATCAGTATTTTCAATAATCACGCAGTCGAGACCGTCTTCTTTTATGGCTGTTGCGTCGGCGGTTAATTCAATTAAGCGTATGCAACCCGATCCATAAACAAGATAGACGCGTCCATCATCGTCAAATAGAAGACTTTGATCATGATATACCTGATCTAACTCATACCGTCGCCATCGACCGTTCTCAATATTTTCAGTCTGGAATATATACGTCTTATCAGTGTTATAAGATGCAACTGTAACATAATATGTTCCTTTATGAAAACGAAGGCTTGCAGCCCATGTGCCCTTTCCATACGCATGAGATTGGTTACGCAAAGTGTTGGTATCGCTGTCGTCTAATATGTCACATACGTAATTTGCGATTTCCCAGTTTACAAGATCAATTGATTTCATAATAGGGCAGTGAGGTGCAAAATACATGGTGGTACTAACCATATAGTATGTATCGTTTACACGGATTACATCTGGGTCGGGTATATCGGTCCAGATATAAAGAGTGTTAAATTTATTATTTCTGTTTATCTGTGTTGAGTCTGATATGTTATATGTTAATGGACTTGAAGTGATATATGGGGGTATTTTCATTATATTATAATCTTCAAAATCCATATCATAACCGATCTTTGTATTCTTAACTAAACTATTTTCTGGTCGTGGCTCATTAATTTTATAAAGATTGCAGAATTCTGTGGGGGTACAATTTGAATATTTCTTAAAGACTCGATTGAAAGTAACGATACTTTGAAAACCTGACTCAAGGGCAATCTCAGTTATTGGTTTAGTAGAATATATTAGTAAATCCTCTGCTTTTTTAATACGAACCTTATTCAAATATTCAGAAAAAGAAAGTCCTGAGTTTTTCTTAAACCATCTGGTGAAATGATATTTACTGAACCCTGCTGCATCTGCTATCATGTCCAATGTGATATTATCTTTATAATGTGTATTTATGTAATTTATGCAATCATTCAGTTTTGCAGCGTTATCCCGGCGCATACTCAGTGTTGAATAAACACCTGACTGGTCATTGCTCTGTTCTCGTGACAGATGTACTGATATCTCAAAGAGTTTACAGAGGATATTAACTTCGTAATACGGTTGTTTGTAAAGGTACTCATCAAGCATATATAGAAGTCTTTTTTGAATGTAGGCATGCAATCCTTTTGCAGATTCAGGTGTGATTAATGCATGCCTTGTGTAAACAATGGAAGCGTTCAACAGTCCTTGTATAGCGTTTAATATCTGTATGTCAAATATTAAAATGATACGTTTACCATCTTCATGATCGGATTTTAACTCATGTAACTGACCATGTGGAATAATGAAAATGTCGTTTTCGTTTAAGTGGTATGCATCTGTGCTTATATCCACAGTTAATGACCCTTTGATGGGCATGATTATTTCAACTGCATTATGCCAATGAGTCTGGTAATGGATTTCTCCAAAATTGTGAAACAGGATAAATTGATTGTCAGACTCATAGGACAGGATTTCCATTATTTCATCTGGCTTTCTGTCCATACTGTACCTCCAATTATCTTTTTCAATAAATGAAGCAACCCTACATTACCATCTTACATGGATAATAGATTTTTTTCAAATGGTTTATATTCAATTTGTAATTACTTTTTAATAAGAGCCTCTATACTACTCTTTAACGCTACCGATATTAACAGTTACAAAATACTTTTGAAGGAATGGATATACCACGAGGATAGGTACTGTCGCTACCATAGTCATAGCCGCACGCAATGAGTTCGGGGTAACCGTGCTACGAGAAGTATGAGATTCAGCTAAATAATCTGGTTGTTTGACCCCAGACTGCATTGATGAGGATAATATCTTCATCATTTCATATTGAAGGGTACTCAATTCCTGTTTTGGCGCAAATATAAAAGAGTCAAACCATGAGTTCCATGAGCCAACTGCCACCCATAATGCAACAGTAGCTAGAACTGGCATACATAACGGAAAAATAATGTTGAAATATATTTTTAGCTCGGAGGCACCGTCAATTTTCGCAGATTCCACAAGAGATGCTGGTAGTGAATTTATGTATGTACGTATGACAACTACGTTGAAAGCGCCAACCAATCCGGGTAGTACATAGACCCAAAAGTTATTAATCAGACCCAAGTTGCGGTACAAGAAATACTGCGGAATTAACCCTGCATTTATGTACATAGTCATTATCATAAATGTGGTCAGAAACTTTCGGAAAATGAATTCCTTTCGGCTCAATACATAT
Source organism: Clostridiaceae bacterium (assembly GCA_012519655.1). Classification (GTDB taxonomy): domain Bacteria; phylum Bacillota; class Clostridia; order DSM-8532; family DSM-8532; genus Thermoclostridium. Next base: position 39,507 of record JAAYPS010000097.1, read on the forward strand.
GCGAATAAACCTGAGATAAACACGCCTACTATTGTTGTTATCAATGTTCGAGCCACTGACACTATGAAAGCTTTAAATATTTTGTCAGTTTTAAATACGCTTTGATAGTTAAATAGTGTCCACTTTCTCGGCCATAAGTAAAGAGAGCCTTTCATAGAATCCCTAGCTTCATTAAAAGAAGTAATCAACGTGTTCCAAAGTGGATACACCATGATAATGACAATTATAGCCATAAAGAACACAATAATACCGTCAATAATCTTATCACCAAATGATTTTCTCATTTCAATACCTCCAAGACGAATAGCTCAACTGAACTTTTTAAATTAATTTTTCCTCGCCCACCCAATCGGCGATTTTATTGCATAGTGTTAATACTATGACGCTGACCACCGTTTTGAACATACCGGCTGCGGTTCCGAAAGCAAAACCACCAGATCTCCCAAAACCTCTTTTAAGTACAAAAATATCAATAGTTTCCGAAACATCAAGTACGAGACCATTTGAACCTAAGATATACTGAACTTCAAAGCCTGCGTTGAGAATCCATCCTGCGTTTAAGATAAGAAGGATGATGATTGTAGATTTGATACCTGGTAAAGTAATATGCCACATTCTACCGAAACGGCCGTACCCATCTATAGCCGCAGCTTCGTACAAGGCTGGATCGATAGAAGTGATTGCTGCCAAGTAGATGATGCTATTCCAACCCATAGACTTCCATACATTTGTAAAACCAACAATCCACCAGAAATAACTCGCCTCTCCCAAAAAATGTATTTTATTTTTTACGAGTCCAGTCGCAAGTAACAATTCATTTATAATCCCGCCGTCCATGGATAGAGCATTTGAAACCAAACCGCAAACAATAATCCAAGAAAGGAAATGGGGCATATAAGATATTGTTTGCACTACCCGCTTGAATTTAAAGAATGGCCCCGTGAGTTCGTTTAGAAACAGCGCAAATGCGATGGCTGTAACAAAACTAAGCACAAGGTTGATTATACTCATTCCCAAGGTGTTTCGCATAACACGGTAAAAGTCAGGGTCTGTAAATAGGTTTCTAAAATGAGTAAACCCTATCCATTCTTGTTCAAAAAAGGATAATTGTGGTTTGTAATTCTGGAATGCCATGGTAAGTCCCCATAGTGGTAAATATGAAAAAATAAGAAAATAAACAAAATAGGGCACTGAAATTAAGATCAGTGCTTTTTGTTTACGAACTTCATCAAGAAAATTTCCTTTAGCACTTTTGTTAAACATATAGATATCCCCTTCTTTGCTTTTCAATAAGGTTCAATGTACTATACAAAGGGACGATCGCCTTTGCAGGCGACGCCCCTTCTATCGGTTTGAAAGACCAGGTTATTCATATAAACTCATCTGAATTTGTCTTTCTATTTCTGCTTCCAGAGCAGGGTAGTCAACGCTCTCGTATCTTTGTGCGTATTCAGCCCAAGCAGCTTCAAAATCAGTAGACATGATTACATCGGGCAGATACCTATTTTGAAGATCTGTTATTTGGTCAAAAATTGGTTTAGCAATATTGTCGTCTTCCATTGTGGAGAAAATTGACCAAACTTCAGGATAGCCAGGATGATCCATTAGAGGAAGGAAGTCGGACTTGGTGTAATAACCATATTTTTGATAGAATTCTTTGTCATAATCGAATTGATTCTCAAGTCTTTCTTCAGGCTGTGTTCCTGCTCCAGTGGAGTTACCGTTGGAGTAACGACCTTCTAATTTCGGGAACTGGTCTCCGATGACCAATCCTGCGTTAGCTAGACGCCAGTCTGGATTGTCGAAATTGGCTTTCTGCTCTGGAGTACGTCTGTAGCGACCATTAGCGTCAACATAGTAGTCTTCGCCTTCGATACCCCAGTACATCAAGCGATGTACGTCCTCTTCAAGAAGTGTATCCATAAACTGTAAAGCACGCTCGACATCTTTACACTCAATGCTGATGCCCATGCCATTACCGCCTATGATCCCTTCATTTCTTACTCTGTTGTAAGGAACTGGGGTGCCGTCATAACTGATTCCTAGAGGGACATAAGTTCTATTAATTTTGCCCTCGGATATCAATACAAATTCACCATCCTGGAAGTTCCATTGCTGGTCGAACATAGCTAATACACGACCGTTAGAAATAACGTTCAAGTATTGGTCATAGTTTCTAGTAAATGTCTCAGGGTTGATCAAGCCTTTTTTGTATACTTCGTTAAGCTTTTTGTAATAATCCTTAGCATACCATTTGTTTTGATAGATTTCTACTTCTAAGGTGTCTGGGTCAACTACTACATCGCCTTCGTTACGTCCACCAATCAGATGCTGTGGAGCATTTTTCAGGCAGAATGAGCGCCAGTCTTGTGAATGTACTTCGAAAGGCAGAGTGGGCTGACCATCGATGGTTGGATGTGCTTCGTAATAACGTTCTAGCAAGTCAAAGAATTCATCTAATGTCTTTGGATAAGTATATCCGTCCCAAGCAAGTACATCTTTCTGAATCCAGAAAGCAGGACCGTTGTAATCTGCCTCATAAAAATCGTCTTCTCCGTCATTAAGCCAATACTGACGGCTCCAAATGTCAAGTATGTAAACTTTTCCATCATTTGATACACTGCGAAGTCTATCCATATAATCCCCATAATGCTTCCAAAGATTTGGATAATTAGGAAGATAGTCGTCAAGTGCAGCAAACGAGCCAGCATTTAAAAATCTTCCGCGTGCTTGTCCGGCACCAATTAAATCGGGATAGTCGCCACTGGCGATCATGATTCCAACTTTTTGTTCCATGTCACCAACAAGAAATTCATAGTCAATGGTGACGCCTGTGATTTCTTTAATCTTTTGGACAATTTTGTTATCGGCTGGAGGAGCCTCACCTGGGCCTGCGACAAACATGGTAAATGTTATGGGTTCAAGCTTATCACCATCTGTCCCAGGTGCAGGAGTATCGCCGTCTTTTGGTTTAGCTGCGGTTGTTGGGGCTGGAGTGTCTGGTGAAGTGACAACTGGCCCACATGCAGAAAAAACCGTAATGATCATGACAGCAACTAACAACATAGTAAGAATTCTTTTACTTTTCATTAATGGATCCCCTTTCTTTGATTTGTTGATTTTAGACAAATAACAATGCATTTATCTAATACTAACTATACATGTTGCCTAATTTGGTATGCTAATCAAATATTGCGATGTTCTTACCATAAATTGCTATTGTTTATTTTATAAATTGTCATGTGATGAAACTTTTGTCTTATGTCTGGTAGGCAGAACACAGTAGAACACATTAGTTAACAGATGTTTACATAGTACAATACTGATGTTACAACATATCTATGAGCCTACAAACATTATTTATATGCTAATAGATGTTTACATATAACAAATAATATTAGCAAAGAAAATAATGTTTAATTATTGTGCAATTAGCTGTTATAGTAAGATATAAAATCATATTATTGTACATCGAGACATGATCAAAAATCGATCAGAGAAAAGTTTTTTAATGTGTATAAATTATATTGACATACTTTGCGAATGAACATATAATGATGGTGTAGGATGGTAATACGGAAGCGAAAAGTATATTAATACTATTGTATTGGATATGTCGGTAAGATCTACTAGAATTTAGAGTGTTGCGAATCTATTAATACTTTGCAAAGTACTTTGAATTTTGGTACACTCTTAGAGCATAAACAATACATTTGTTTCCATGAACCCCTACGGGTTTTTTTTATTACTTTTTTATGGAGGTATAAACCGTGGGTAAAATTGGAAATTTATCACGAACAGTACTAATCAGAGGACTCTTAGTAGTAGCATTATTATTTGCACTAGCTATTCAATCATCATGTATGAGCTCGGTACATGCTCAAAAGGAAGGACCCATTAAACTAAAACTTGCAAGCTTCTTTCCAGGGACTCACCCTGCTGAAACAGAGTTGGTTCAGGGATGGGCAGAAGCTATTGAGAAAGCAACTGATGGAAGGGTAATTATTACAAGTTACCCTGGTGAAACACTTCTTAAGGCTGCGGATATCTACAATGGCGTTGTGGATGGCGTTGCAGATATAGGGCTATCATCTTTCTCTTACAATTCAGGTCGTTTTCCAGAAATTGAGGCTTTCGAGCAACCTGGTATAGTCTATAAAAACTCAAAGTCTGCAAGTAAAACTGCTTGGGAAGGTATACAGGAGCTTGATCCTGAATGTGTGCAAGATACTAAATTACTTATGGTAATAGCTACTGGCCCTGGAGATCTATTCACACGAAAACCAGTAAATAAACTTGAAGATTTAGTAGGAATGCAAATCAGAGCTACTGGCCTTACAGCTGATACACTTGCATTGACAGGTGCAGTTCCTGTTGGGATGCCGCAATCGGATGCATACGAATCATTGTCAAAGGGTATTGTAAACGGAAATCTTGCGCCTATTGAGGTATTAAAGACATGGAAACATGCCGAAGTGACAAAACATCTTACCAGAACTCCATTCCTATACAATAATTTGTTTTATATAACTATGAACATTGATAAATGGAATGCTATGCCCGAAGATATTAAGAACATAATCACTGAGGTTTCTTTAGAATATCAAGAAAAGGTAGGAATAGGGCTTTGGGATAGACAAAACCAGGCTGCACTTAAATGGGCAATAGAAGAAGAAGGAATCGAAATAGTAGAACTTTCTGAAGAAGAAACACAAAGGTGGATTCAAAAAGTTATGCCAATGCAAGAAAAATATATTGAGAAAAATGGTGAAGCTGGTATAAGAGCGCTTGAAACAGCAATGAGGCTTGCTGAAAAATACAATGATGAATATTAATCTCAACATATAATGAAAACATTTTAGGGAGGAATAATGAGTGAAAAAGTTTGAGAGCATTGTAGAAAAAACAAGCCAAGTTTTGAATACTATTGCTGGATATGGAATTGTTGTGACTATGGTATTAATAGTTCTTAACGTTATTTTAAGATCTTTATTTAATATTCCCATTAAAGGCGTTTATGAAATATCAGGATATTTAACAGCTATTGTTGTGGCTTTTACCCTTGCGCAATGTGCTTTAGAAGGTGCGCATATAGCAGTTGAAATTCTTATGGATAAGTTAAATTCAAAAATACAATTGGTTATAAATACAATTTGGAGTTCAATTATGATAGTTTTTCTATTCTTCATAGGTATACAAGTTTTCTCTAATGGAATCACTGTAATGAAAAGTGGTGAAGTTTCACCAACTGCACAAATTCCATTTTATCCCTTTATCTTTTTGGTATCGATAGGTTTCTTTGTCTTATGCTTTGCAGAGATACATAAAACTGTTAAGGGGGTAAGAGTAAAATGACACCAGAAGTTATAGGTCTTATTGGAATAATTCTAATGTTACTACTTATAATGTTAAAAATCCCCATTGCTTATTCTATGTTTATAGTTGGTTTTATCGGATTTGCAATAATTGTTAGTCCAGATGCAGCACTTTCGATGGTTGGAACCGAAATATTTTCAAATTTCTCATCATATACACTAAGTGTAATACCTATGTTTGTATGGATGGGGTTTATAGCATATTATTCTGGAGTTGGAACTAATCTTTATGCTCTTGCAAACAGGTTTTTGGGCAGGTTACCTGGTGGTCTTGCTATGGCAACTCAAGCAGCATGCGCGATATTTGGCGCAATCTGCGGTTCAAATACAGCCACAGCTGCCACAATAGGAGCAATTGCAATTCCCGAAATGAAAAAATATGGTTATGATGATTCCTTATCAACTGCAAGTGTTGCTGCTGGGGGAGCTTTAGGAATACTAATACCACCAAGTGTTATTTTCATACTCTATGGCGCAGCAACCGAGCAATCCATAGGGAAACTATTTATTGCTGGGATAGTTCCAGGAATATTGTTAATGTTGTTATATATGTTAACAATCTACATACTCGTAATTAAAAACCCATCCCTTGCACCCGTTGCAGATAAAGATGCAATGGCAGAGGAGGGTACAATATTTAAAAGTGGATTAGTCGAAATATTTTTTACATTCTTTGTATCTTTAGGCGGTCTTTTTGCTGGATATTTTACACCAACTGAAGCTGGTGCAGTCGGTGCCGGAAGTATACTTTTAATAACATTTTTAAGAAAAAAATTAACTTGGGATGGTTTTAAGAAGTCTCTACTGGATACGACAAGAACAACAGGAATGATTATGCTTCTTGTTGCCGGCGCTATGGTTTTTGGGCGTTTTATAGCTGTAAGCAGATTGCCCTTTGAAATGGCTAATTGGGCGTCAAGCCTTGCATTACCACCATTCATAATACTAGCATTAATACTGGTTATATATGCCATACTTGGCTGTTTCATTGACGCACTTGCATTGATATTGCTCACCGTACCAATTTTTTATCCAGTAGTAGTAAATATATTAGGTTATAATCCTATTTGGTTTGGAGTTATTATTGTTCTGGTTGTAGCAGCAGGGGTTATTACACCACCTGTTGGAATGAATGTATTTATTATAAAAGGTGTGGCAAAGGATGTACCCCTTGAAAAAATATTCAAAGGAATCTGGCCATTTCTCTTTGCTTTGGTAATATGTATAGTTATATTGCTCATATTTCCACAGCTAACTACATTCCTACCCGACTTATTAGGATAACACAGAGGGACGGTTCTTTTGTGTTAAACAACACAGAGGGACGGTTCTTTTGTGCTAATTATAGATGTATTAGGAATTTTAATGTACCTAATACATCTATTTTTATAACATATATAATGTAAATAAAAATATAAAGTGAACGCTAAATACAATAAGGGCAAGAGTTTAGGTGAATTTAGACAATAAACTCTGTTTTTTGTCTAAAAATAGAAAGAATTATGCAGTTATCATTAATAATATTTTTTAAAGCATAATGGTATTTTTTCAAGTTCAAGCTAATTATAGATACTAAATGTTATGAAACTTTTACATAGGGTAAAATTATAAATAAGGTTTTATAGGTATGCAAATAAAATAAAGCTACTGATTTAAGTAAATGAGAGCAGGAGCAAATATTTATTATGAATTTGGAGGTAGTTAATATGAAAAGAAGAATGGTCAAAGATAAGGTCAGAGGTTATAGAACTACAGATGGAGCAGGAGTAAATTTAGTTAGGGTTTTAGGCAATACTACAGTTGAGAGCT
>JAAYPS010000098.1 GCA_012519655.1 Clostridiaceae bacterium
AGGATTTAAGCATTTTAAATATTTTGTGTTGTCCCCGCAATTTCCCATTTTGGTAAGGAATACTTTTTTGCTAAGTGTATACACTCTAATTTTTACATTCCCTCTTCCAATACTACTTGCCTTGATGCTTAATGAAACCCGATCTGTTCTTCTTAAAAAGACCGTTCAAAATATTACATATATACCGCATTTTATATCAACAGTTGTACTATGTGGTATGGTTGTTGTGTTTTTATCTCCGTCTTCAGGAGTTATTAACAGTTTCATAAAATTGATTGGGCAGGATACAATTGATTTCATGACAAAAGAACAGTACTGGAGATCCATATACATTATTTCGGATATCTGGAAAAATACTGGGTGGTCATCAATTATTTATCTTGCTGCACTTTCGGGTGTTGATCCACAGCTTCATGAAGCTGCTCACATAGACGGTGCTTCGCGAGTGCAAAGAATTTGGCACATCAATGTACCTGGTATAATCCCAACAGCGGTCTTACTCTTTATTATGAGTTGCGGCCAGATAATGAGTGTGGGATTTGAAAAAGTATATCTGTTGCAAAATTCTTTAAACCTTTCTGTTTCGGAGGTTATTTCCACGTATGTGTACAAAACCGGGCTCTTGGGTGCTAAATTCAGCTATACATCCGCTATAGGGCTTTTTAATTCTCTTATTAACGTTACCCTACTACTTATTGTTAATAAAATCTCTTCAAAAGTAAGCGGTATTATGCTGTTTTAACGGAGGTAAAGATGAAGGCTAATGATATTTCACTAAAAAGTAAAAATTCCATTAAAGACAGTAAGGAAGATAGAGTCTTTGGTTTTATAGTTGATATACTTCTAATCATAATTGGAGTAATGACGATTTTCCCTCTTATTTTTGTTTTATCAGCATCGGTCAGTGATCCAGTTATGGTAAATTCGGGACAGGTTCTACTACTGCCAAAAGGCTTTAATTTGGACGGGTACAAGGCCGTGTTTGAAAACACTTGGGTTCTTACCGGATACCGGAACAGCCTCATTTATACAGTAGCGGGTACTTTCTTAAATGTTTTAGTTACCTTTATGGCTGCATATTCACTATCACGAAAGGACATGTATGGTCATAAAATTATCACTATATATATGGTATTTACTATGTGGTTCGGTGGAGGTCTAATACCCACTTTTCTTGTAATAAATAAAATAGGATTAGTTAATAGACCCATCGTTATGGTTATATTGGGTCTTATATCAATCTATAATTGCATTATATGTCGATCTTTTATTTCAAGCAGTATACCTATAGAGCTTCAAGAGGCTGCAAGGATAGATGGCTGCAACGACTTTGGTATCCTTTGGAAGATAGTATTCCCTCTTTCCAAGCCAGTTCTGGCTATATTGTGCTTGTACTATGCGTTAGGACATTGGAACGGGTATTTTAATGCATTAATTTATTTGGACAATAGAAATTACCAGCCCCTTCAGATTTTCCTTCGTGAGATTCTAATTGAAAATACTCGGGTAACGGTGGACGACTCTATTGATTTAGAAGCTATGGTACGACGTACCCAAATGGCACAGGTAATGAAATACAGCCTTATTGTAGTTGCATCCCTGCCGATGCTTGCAATTTATCCGTTTGTACAAAAATTCTTTGTTAAAGGAGTAATGATCGGTTCGATTAAGGGTTAAAAGATAACACATCTCAAGCGTGAGGCTTTAAAAAGTAAAAAATAGTAGACAACATAATGTTGAAAAACGATATCATGCATTAAATGCTTGATATATAATTAATTTAAAGGAGGATTTTTTATGACTAAGAGAAAGATGTTAACTAAAACAGTGTCGACTTTTCTAATCATTACAGCGCTATTAACATTTACAGCCTGTGGTCAGCAAACTCAAGGCAATAATATCGTAAATGCCCCGAACACCGGAGGACAGCAATCTGTACCCGAAGAAGACAAAGTAGATACCTTCACTTTGATGCTTGCTACCGACCCAACACTTGGTGACTGGAATAAAATGTGGTGCCTTGATATCATCGAGGAAAAGACCAACGTTCGTTTTGAAGTAAATGCTGTAAGTAAAGAAGGCTGGGAAGAAAAGAAAAACCTTGCTTTTGCAACGGGTAATTATCCAGACTGTTTTTTGAATGATCTCAAAGACATTGATCTTGCTACTTATGGCGGTCAAGGTATTATTCTTGCTCTTGAGGACTATATGACTCCGGAAATTATGCCCAATTTTTACGCCGTTATGAACGATGGGTACGAAAACCTAAAAGCTTCAATGACTTTCCCTGATGGACATATCTATTCATTCAAAGGTCTATCGGGTGCGGAACGCGAATACGCACTTAGTAGATTTTGGGTCAATAAAGCATGGGCTGAAACATTAGGTGTCAAAATACCTGAAACCCTTGACGAATTCTATACATACCTTAAAGCTGTTAAAGACGGTGATCCAAATGGTAACGGTGATACAACCGACGAAATACCGTTAGGTGGTAAATATGATCCACAAGGTGATCCTTATTACGATGCATTTATCCCTGTTCTTACTGGATTTGGTTTAAGCGAGAGAAGATATGAAGCTATTGATGGTAAAGTACAGTATAACCCTACAGTACCAGTTTATAAAGAATTCCTAAAATATATGAACAAACTTTACTCAGAAGAACTAATTGATCAAGAATACTTCTCACAAACAGACGATCTTAGAAAAGCTAAACAAGCTCAAGGTCTTGTAGCATGTTTTACAGACCATGCAGCTTGGCTAAATATACCTGATGAAGACATCTGGCGCCAGTATGGTTCAATTGAACCTATGACAAGTGAATTTAATTCCAAAAAAATCTGGCCTTCAAAAGACGCTATTTTATATGGTGCACTTGCTATTACAAACAAGGTTAACGATCCTGCCAAGGTTGAAAAGCTAATGAAGTTCTGTGACTGGTGTTATTCTGAAGAAGGAACAACTGCTCTATGGCGTGGTCCTGAGATTGGAAGTCTTGCAGACCAACCTGATTATGGCTGGTATTTTGAAGAAGTTGACGGTGCAAATTTAAGAAAATATGCTTTCCCAGAAGACAAATATGAATCCCACAGCAAATGGATAGCAGCCGAAATAAAGCCTGGTAATAACTTCTGGCCTTATGCAGGCACTGCAAAGAGAGCTGATGATACTTCTAAAACTACATCTAGCTGGCACCTTACAGAAAATATTGTAACCTATAATCTACCATACTACCATATTGGTTGGCCTGTAACGATTCGATTAACTCCAGAAGAATCAGAAGAGCTTTCCCTAATCAGCACCGACCTTGAAGCGTATGTAGAACAAATGGAAGCACAAATGATTATCGGCGAAATAGATATTGAAACAGGGTTTGATACTATGGTTAAAGGTTGTCAAGATCGTAATTTAAGTAGATATCTCCAGATACTTCAAACTGCATACGATCGCTACGTTGATGCTCTGTAAAAATATCCATCACAGCAATCCATAAATTGCACTGGTTACTGCAATTACCGTACAGTGAGTACATTCTAAAAGCGAGGGATACTCTCCCTCGCTTTTCTTCATTCAATAAGCCTATTAATCTAATTATTATCAGTATAACTTAGAATTTCACAAGATCATCTATATTAACTGGTAAGCCTGTTGCAATAGCTTTATTTGCAGCTATACCTGTAAGTATGGACATAGCTCCATCCACATGTGATGCTGCGCGATTAAATGGATCTGGCTCGGGTGTACCAAAAATATCATTTAGAAGAACAGGATCGCCACCACCATGACCGCCTTTACCTTCTATAACTTCAACTTCATAGGGCTCTTCGAACATTGGGAATACAGAAATACTCTTCTTAGCAACCGCTCCCTCAAGTTCTGAGTCTCCTCCAGCGTTTACATAGGATTGTTCAACAACTGATACCTGTATTCTTCCTTTGCTGCCGTTAAAAGCTATTCTATAACCTTCCCAAGGCATGTATGCATTTAATGAGTATGTCAAAATAGCTTTGTCACGATACTGAACCAAAACACCCATAGTATCTTCAATGTTTATTCCATCGCCGAAAACGCTTTGATCTCTAAAATACCCATCTTCTTTTTCAGCATCCAGATACATAGCTTTAAGTGTTTCATTCTGATCTAAGTGCAATGCAAATGGATCATCTTTTGCATATTTGCTTCCATATGCTCTGTTATAGAACTGAGTAACGCCTCTATTTTCAGCATTTTCTCTGCCATAGAACCGTAAATCACCCATAGCAAATACTGTCTTTGGCTGAGTTCCTAACCAGAAATTCACTAAGTCAAAATGGTGAGTAGATTTATGGACTAATAGTCCGCCGCTGTTTCTCTTGTCTCTGTGCCAACGTCTGAAATAGTCAGCACCATGCTTTGTGTTTAGTAACCATTCGAAGTGAACAGAGAACACATCGCCTATCGTTCCATTCATGATTAGCTCTCTTATTTTTGTATTATGAGGAGCATAACGATAGTTAAATGTAACCCTTAGATCGCGTCCTGTTCTTTTAATAGCATCTAGTATATACTGAGCTTTCTCAGCATCTATTGTCATTGGTTTTTCACTGATAACATCACAACCGAGTTCCATAGCTCTAACTATATATTTGTGATGAGTTCTATCAATGCTGGTTACGAGAACATAATCGGGTTTCTCATTTTTAATCATCTCATCGAATGAATCCGGTGAATAGGTCGGAACAGGTGCAACATTATATTCTTCCTTCAAAACTTTATTTGCATAGTCCATACGTGTTTGGTTTATGTCGCAAAAAGCCACCAATTCAGATGTATCTTTATAATCCGAAGCGATCGCTTCATAGAAAAAGCGAGCTCTCCCACCTAAACCAACCTGTGCGTATTTTTTTCTTACTGCCATATCGCTTTCCCTCCACTAATCGATTTATATACATTATTATACTAAAGATAACAACAAAATTCAGCACATATATTATCAAAAAAGCTTTTATTCTACATATATTGTGGTAAAAACCCTACTTATCCTTTCAAACCGGTTGTACTTATACCCTCAACAAGATACTTTTGAAATGTAAAGAATATTATTACAACAGGAGCCAATGATAAGCATGCCATAGCATATGCTGCACCCCAATCGGATTGCGCTGCAGGATCAGTGAACATTTTTAATGCTACAGATATTGTATACTTCTTAATGTCAGTTAAATAAATCATTGGACCAAAAAAATCGTCCCATTTCCAATACGTTGCAAAAATCATTGACGTTATTAATGCTGGCTTTATAAGTGGTAAAACAATTCTGAAAAATATAGTATACTTAGAGCATCCATCAATATATGCAGACTCATCAAGTTCTTCAGGTAATCTTCTTATAAACTGATAAACTAAAAAGATAAAGAATGGATACCCAAAAAAGCCTGGCATTATAAGCGGCAACCAGGTATTCACCCACCCAAAAGAGTTAAACATTATATACTGTGGTATTATCAAAACCTGTTGTGGCATCAGCATTGTAATAATCATAATTGAAAACCAGATAGTCTTCCCTTTAAAACGACACCTTGCAAATCCATATGCAATAACTGCAGATGATGCCACCTGACCAAAGACCGCAATTATCGTAATAAAGATAGAGTTCTTAAAGAATGTTGAGAATGTAGTTCCCCCAAAACCTTTCCACCCGTTAACGTAGTTTTTAAAATGCCATTTTTCTGGGAAAAGGGATGTAGGGTTCTGGAATATATCCTGCTGTGTTTTGAAAGAGCCAAAAAACATATATAAAATTGGATATATCATAAGCATACATATCGCTAATATAAAAACATGGAAGATTATCTTTTTAATTATTTTTTTAGTTGTATAATTCATATTACCCTCACCCCTTATTCATTTCCATAATAAACCCACTTGTTTTGTGTAGAAAACAGGATAGCTGTCAAAATTGACACTATGACGATTAACACCCAAGCCATTGCAGAACCATACCCCATCTGGAATGTTGTAAATGATTTTTCATATAAATATACAACATAGAGCATAGTAGCATCGTTTGGCCCCCCCCTGGTGATAATAAACGCCTGTGTGAATGCCATAAATCCAGATATCAACTGGTTAACAAGGTTAAAGAATATAATCGGAGTAAGACATGGCATAGTTATTTTCCAGAATTTTTTCCACCCATTTGCCCCATCAACAGTAGCCGCTTCATAAAGGCTCATGGGAATATCTTTCAGCCCAGCAATAAAAACTAACATTGGAGAACCAAACTGCCAAATAGCCAGAATGATAATAGTCATCAATGCTGTCTCTTTGCTGCCAATAAAAGAGAATTGTTCTTCCATCAGACCTATGGAGATTAAGAATCGGTTTATAACTCCATCGTAACCCCACAATTGACGCCAAACAACTGCAACTGCAACTGAACCACCAATAACTGATGGTAGATAGAACATGGTACGATATGCCGCAATTATTCTCCCGCCTGCCTTAAAAAGCATCGCAACAATCAATGCAAATGTTAAGCGCAAAGGAACATAGATGAATACATAGACGAAAGTAACTTTCAAGGACTTTATATAGCGGGGATCCAAAAAGAACATTCTTTTATAATTTAACAAGCCTATCCATTCAGGAGTTCCAAGACCACTAAATTTTGTGAATGATAAATATAGGGAAGATAATAATGGATAAACTGTAAATACAAGAAAACCAATTATAAATGGAGCTATAAAAACATATCCCACTATGTTTTCATTATAAATTCTTCTACGGAGTGAAGAGCTACACTGCTTTTTATTTTTTAATACACTACTTTCGGATCTTTTATATCTCATAAAAGGCTCCTTTCCATATAACTTTTAGCCGAACTTAATAAGTGTTCAAATAAGAAAGTATAAATATTATTACCACAATTAAAAAATTCAGAACATTTTTTAGTACCTATTGTCCATAATATTTGAGGAACAGCCCATTAATATGCGCTGTTCCTCTAAATTAGAAGTATTAGGCAATATTAAATTCTATCATGTTTTTTCTGTTTTTATTTTGCCATTTCAAATTCTACCATGGCTTGTGCATAGAAGTTTTCAAAAGCCTCTTCTGGTGACATTCCGTCATCTACAACGCTCTTGAGCATATTGTGATATAGGACAATAATAGCACCGTTTGCATTTGGTTCAGGTCTCCAAATCTGATTAGCTATTGGAGCCATTCTTCCTACAAACTCGAATACAGCTTTATCAATAGAATCCTCTTCAAAGGAAGATGCAAGAGCTTCACGCACTACGTCTGAAATAGGCACACCGCGTTCGCCTTTAAGCTCTTTATTCATATCAATATTGTTTGTAAATTCACTAATAAAAAATGCAGCTTGCTCAGGATACTGAGAGTTTGATGAAACTGATAAAAACTGTGATGGTTTAATATACTGCATCTTGGTGGTTGTTTCACTTGGCAATGCTACAAGTACAAAGTTTTTACCTGCTGCATTTGTTAGAGCTTTAGCTTGGTTAGACCAGTTAGCAGTGTTAATAGCTGTCTTGCCCTTTACAATAAGTCCGGATTCAGGACCATTTACGTCATTCTCATCACGTACTGCCAAAGGAGCAGTTCTTTTCTTCTCAATGTTTTCTTTTTCACGTTTTAGAAGCTCAACAATAATCTGTTTTCCTGTTTCTTTATCCCAACCAAAGGATTCTGAACCATCTTGATTATAGAACCACATACCCTTTTCACGGAAAGCGAATTGCATTTGTTCGTTAAATGCGTTTTTCCCGCTCTGGTCTGCAAAGTCTATTCCAAGTTCATCCTTTTTTGCCAATAGCTTATCGCAAATTTCATTATATTCAGCTATTGTCCAAGTATCTTCAGGAATTGGTATGCCTGCTTTTTCGAACATTTCAGCATCAATCATTACCGAAGCAGTGTTCATACCAAGGTTTATACCCACAAGCTTATCCTTTACAATACCACCTGCCCAAGTTGATTCGGGGCAATCGCTTAAATCTATAACTCCACTTTCAACATAGGGAAATAAGTCGATTATTAGGTTATTGTTTGTATACTGGGTTATATACTTATAGTCATGTTGCAATATGTCAGGCAAATTCTTCGAAGCTGACATTGCAGCTAGTTTTTCCCAGTAAGCATCCCACGCTGTGAACTCAGGTGTTATTGTGATATTAGGATATGCATCCTGGAAAACATTTATAGCAGCCTGAGTATAATCATGCCTTGTTTGTGAGCCCCACCATATCATTCTAAGCTCTGCTTTTGTGTCATAGGGAGCACCGTCATTTGAACCTACCGTCGCTGATGTTTCGCCATCTACGTCCTTAGGTGTTTGTTGATTTGAAGATCCACTTGTTCCACATGCAGCTAATGATAAAACCATAACTGCAACAATTACTAATGAGATCCATTTCTTCATAAAAATTCCCCCAATAAAATAATTATTATTTATCTATCTAAAAAATAGATATCATATAATGGATTAATAAATAGATTGATTGATATTCCTCAGATTCCTATGAACTATAGTCATTTTGAACAATTTTTTTTGTTTTTTGCTTTTTATATTGTATATTATACAGCAATATATTACAATTGTCTCAATAAATCTTGCTAATAAGGGGCATAATTCAAATTATATTGCTATCAAATTTTACTAGGAGAGGATATTTTTGATATGGAGAATATTTTATTTAATGGTAAATTAAGTGGTTTTAGAATAGAACACATAAGGCGTGAAAAACACTACTCCATGCCTATAAATCATTTTCATGAATATTATGAAATCTATTATCTCCTTTCGGGTAAGAGACATTACTTCATTGAGAGCAGAAACTACTATATTAAGAAGGGAGATCTGGTTATTGTAGATTCGAATCAGATTCATAAAACTAATGATATAGATGATATGGAACACGAAAGAATTTTACTTGAACTTGAACCGTCGCTTCTGACAAGTCTTAATTCCTTTATCGCTGATGGTTTCATAGAGAAATCGGTTTTTGCTAATTATGGTGTAATAAGTCTTGAGGCAGAAGGGCAACAGATAGTTGAGGAAATACTCAGCTGCATTATGACCGAAATTACAGAACAAAATACTGGATATAACGGAATGGTTATGGCAAAGTTGATCGAATTTTTCACTTTTATTGCTAGAACCTTAAAAAGTAAACCCTCTTCCAAATTATATGACAATAGTCATAAACAGAATAGTAAAATAGATGAAATAGCAGATTATATATCGTCAAATTATGCTGAGAACATTGATCTTGATAGTTTGTCCGATGCCTTTTTTATTAGTAAATATCACTTATGCCGATCATTTAAGAAATTCACTGGCTTTACCATAAACGAGTATATTACTATAAATCGGGTGATGCAAGCAAAAAAACTTTTGACCGAAACCAATTTGAGTATTACTAAAGTAGCCGAAAAAGTTGGATACCAGTGTTTAACTAACTTTGGAAGGGCCTTTAAACAAATCCTGGGCAAGAATCCAACAGAATTTCGTAAAACATATAAAACTTAAACAATGTATATCAATCTATATGGCTACTGCATACGAGTACGTAATACCTATACTTAATCTGTTTTGCTATAATATGCCCTTGTAAACTCCTCAATGGCAGCATTGCCACCTGCGTTCTTCCAGTCTTCTATTGCTTTTTCCAAGCCCATTTCATCAATATCTCCCATGATAAACTTGAATTGCGCTTCGCTAATAATGTTTAGTAGAGTTGAATAATTAGAGCTGTAAGAATTTGATGATAAGGGCGCTGTAACGTCGAATATCATACCGTTACTATCAAAAGTTCGCCTTGCTAAGTCAAGCCTTATTGATATATCGTCACCTGCAATAATATATGATTTCATACCACTTGTACCCAATTGACCAATTGGACTAACTTCCACGTTGAAAACCTCTGGGTCCTTTGGTTTTGCGTATTTTCCATCTACTAAATCAAAATGTACATCTGGCACACCGTTATTTATAAGTATTTGTCCCTGCTGACTTTGAATATGATCAAACACATTAAGTAACTCTTTAAGACGTTCCTTAGTTGTTACCGACGTTGTAGGAAACGCGAACCCTCCTGCAACACCAGTTTCGGCAGCAACCCTCTCGGTATTTTCAGGTCCTTTAAGAAAAGTAAAATCATATACATCCTCTCTTTTTATGGACGGGTCTTCCTTTTGCTTACTCATAAGTACAGGATCGGATTGATCTGGCAATCTATAACTTAGCCACAGACCAGTTTTTTCTTCGTTAACAATATCCGGAACAATCTGTGTTGTCTTTGTAATTGCGAAATCACGGCTTAACAGGTTCTCTTGATACATTTTTCTTAGCCATTTCAATGTCTGTAAGTATTCATCGGTCATAAATGAGGGGATTATCTTCTCCTCTTGAATCCCCCATTTGTTAAAGCCCCCAAATGCGACAACGAGAGCATCGAAACAATCTATTTCATTATTTACAGTACCAAGGGAAAAGCCTATTGTATCCTTTTTAGAGTTTTTATCATAATCACCCTCTGCAAAGGCTTTTGCCATATTATAAATACCATCAATTGTATCAGGAGCTTCTAAACCTGCTTCCTGTGCCCAATCACTTCTGTATACTATCATTTTTCTTTTTAACGTTCTTTCACGTGGTAACATATAGAACTTACCATTTACGGCAGTATTCTTAAGAAGTACAGGGTTTATCTCACTTAAATTAGAATAGTCTTTCAGAATGGGGGTAAGCTCCCAGAACAGCCCTGCATTAACACCAAAAACAAATGTTGTATTTTTTGCATCAGGTACTAAAATTACATCTGGCATATTATTTGAAGACATAAGGACATTAAATTTGTCATTATAAGATACCATAGGTGTCCATTCAACCAAAATGTTTGCATTTGCTAATTTATTTAACTCCTGAATAACTAGATTATCTTTTGATGGTATCGCTTCGGCATATCCTAAAACTATTTTCATTTCAACAATGTTGCCTTGTTCAATCTCTATATCATCTGCACTGTCTGCATGCTCGAAATCTGTTGCGCATCCAGACAAAATAGTTGCAATTATAATTACAATAACAAAAATAAAAAACAAGCTCTTTTTATAGCTTCCAATCAACATATAGTTCAGTTTCGCAATAATTTAAGCTCTAATCTTAATAGGTTTAGTATTAGTATAGAAAGCTTAATATGCGTTCTCCTTCCCATCTTTTTAAGTTTGTTTTGTACTTTGAAAATTAAAATATGCAACCTTGCATAATGCTATTAGTAAATGAATTAATTAGTAATCAACAATTTCTTTTGTATATAATTATAACAAAGGTAATGACTACATGCAATTATAGTCTTTCATAGACCGTCTTTCTTGCCTTATTTTTGTTTTGTTGGATAAGGCTATGATTAAATGTATAGAAAAAATGCTTTGGCAGATGTGTATAATCAAACACAACTGCCAAAGCATATTAATTAGTTATATTCAGGTTTGGGTAAATGATTAGTTAGCTGCCTTATAAGCTGCGGTATACTCATCACAAATTGCCTTTCCGCCTTGCGCATACCAATCTGCTACAACTGCCTTGAAACCTGCTTCGTCAATTTGTCCTGCTATAAATTGATTTCTTGCATCAGATATTTTTTCATCAAGAGTAGCACCCTTCTCTGCATATGTATTAGATGTCAATGGCTCTGCAGGGTTAGCAATACAGAAAGGAATGTTTTCAATTAAAACTTCCTCACGACGTATTTGTACTGGTGACATTTGCTCTCTTAATAATTGACCGCTCACTACATTGGTCATGAATTGGTTGAATCCTTCCAATGGGTCTTGACCAAATGTTCTTCTCTTTAATTCGCCTTTTTCATTCAAATCATAGTGTACACCTTCAACACCATAGTTTAAAAGATTCTGTCCTTCTTTTGTATTGCATATGTCAAGGAAATTAAGAGCGTCTAGCATATCTTGTTCTTTAGGAGCCCCATCCTTGCTAATTGCTACAAAACCTGCATGTCCGGATGTTGGTTGTACTCTTCTGCCCTTTGGACCTTCTGGCATTCCCATAACCCATACAATATCATCGCCCATATTTAATTCTTCAATAAATTTTTTCTGATAACGCCATGCTTGGTCACTTACGTCAATATGAACACCGGATTTACTGTTTTGGAAATCCTTAGTCCAGTCAGAAGTTTCCATTGCTGCGTAGTCTCTATTTATTAGACCTTCATCATATAGTTTTTTCATATATCTCATAGATTCCATATATTCTTCGGTGTCAAAATACGGTATGATTTCACCATTGTCATTCAAACCCCATTTATTTGGTGCACCGAAAGCTACTGCAATTTGGTCAAGTGGACCAAACCATTTACACCAGGTCATTGCATAAGTGTCGTCTTGACCATTTTGGTCAGGGTCATTGTGAGTAAATGCATACATTACATTATAGAGATCATCCATTGTTTTAGGCTCTTCAAGTCCTAAATTCTCTAACCAGTCTTTTCTATAGGAAATACCGTTTCTTCCAAGATCCCTTGCCCTGTAGATACCATAAATCCTACCATCGATTGAAATATTGTTCATAACGATTTCATTTGCCTGTTTAAGGTTTGGATAATTCTTGTAATGATCGGTAATATCCCAGAAAGCACCTGCACGACAATAGCTTATAACACTTGGGGTTTTACCAGTTATGGCTACTAATGCAGGAAGGTTTCCAGCAGCCATTCTTGTGTTTAGCTGGTCTTCATAACTAGAGTTCAATAGAAATTGTAATGAAACGTCATAACCTGTAAGTTCCTCTAGTGCTAAAACAGCTGGCTCATTCTCTTCAATGGGAGTTCCTGAAAAGGTAATAGCGAGTATACTAATTTTCTTTGGTCCCTCAGCAACTTTATCCTTCGCAGGTTCTTTGTCCTTCTGAGCAGCTTTGGTTGGTTGGGTACTTGTTCCACCTGTACCTGAATCCGGAACAGTACATGCAGCCAAAGCAAGTACTAATACCAAGATAATACATAGAGCACTTAGTTTTTTCATTTTTTTCAACCCTTTCTTTATTATTTATCTTTACAGTACTGTAAGTATTACAGAACTGTTAAAAACATTTTTATCCTTTTATTGCACCTATCATTATTCCTTTAACAAAATGTTTTTGTAAAAACGGATATACCAGCAAAATAGGAACAGTACCAAATATAATAACCGCGTTCTTTGAAGCTTCAAGCGGAGGCTGTGTATATGCCGCATCAAAAGTGGCACCATCAATATTACCTGCCGCCATAAGTACAATTTGTCTCAATACAAGTTGTAAGGGCCATTTCTTGTTATCAGTTGTATATAACAAGGAGCTCCTATAATCATTCCAGTACCCTACAGCATAAAAAAGAGTGAATGTTGCAATAACTGGCATTGACAGCGGCAATACAATCCTGACAAATGTCCCAAGTGCATTACAACCATCAACTCTCGCCGAGTCCTCCATTTCCTGGGGTATCTCTTGAAAGAAGTTTTTTATTACAAGTAAATTCCATGTGCTAATAGCACCCGGTAATAGTAGAGCCCAAAAAGTATCTATGAAACCTAAGCTTTTTATTACTAGAAATGAAGGTATCATTCCCCCCCCAAAAACCAAAGTAAACGACACCATGCCAAGCAGGACATTTCTGCCTAAAAGATTTTTTTTGGACAGAGGATATGCCATAGTTAATGTAAAGAACATAGCAATTGCAGAACCTGTAAAGGTCACAAATATCGAAATCAAAAATGCTCGAGGCAAAGTAATAGATGAAAATATGTATTCATATGCACTCAGCGATATATGCCTTGGTATAATATAGAACGGCCTTTGCAGTATTTCCTTTTCACTAGAAAAAGAACATGCAAGAACATATAAAAATGGAAGTACTGTAGCACATGCAAAGGCTCCTAAAAAAACATAGTTAAAAGTATCAAATACGATTGAAGCAAATGACCTTTTTATCTTCATTCCAACCACCTTCTTCTAAAAACTTGTTATTAAATAAACTTGACGACATCTTTTTGGGTATGTGTTTGTTATCTAGAACAACCCGGATTCTCCAGCCTTCTTCGCAAGATAGTTAGCTGAATATATAAGTATAATTCCAATTATACCTTTAAACAGACCAACTGCCGTCGAGTAGCTGAATGCACCCCTCGTAATACCTATCGTATATACATAAACATCAAAAACATCTGATACATTTCTATTTAATGAGTTACTCATAAGGAATATCTGATCAAAGCCATTATCGAGAACATGTCCCAGCCTTAATATAAGTAAGGTTACAACAGTACTCTTAATTGACGGTAGTGTTATATGCCATAGTTGTTTAAATCTGTTTGCTCCATCAATAACAGCCGCTTCATATAGCTGTGGGTCTACTCCTGATAAGGCTGCAAGATAAATTATTGTACCAAAGCCCGTCTCTTTCCAGATTGTTTGCCCTATTATCATCCCTCTAAAAGTATTATCACTTGTAAGAAATGGAATTGCATTATTCCCCATTTGAATAATATATTTATTTACAACACCTTGGGAGTTAAACAAAGAGTATGTAAGACTCGCTATAATAACCCAAGATATAAAGTGTGGTATATAAACCAGTGTTTGTATTGATCTTTTATACCACTGGCTTCGGATTTCGTTAAGAAGAAGTGCCATTATAACAGGCGCTGGAAAACCAAAAGCCAAATTATATAATGAAATCAGTAAGGTATTTGATAAAAGTCGTGTAAAATCAGGATTGCTAAAAAAATCAATGAAATGCTTGAAACCAACCCATGGACTCCCAAGGAAACCAAGATAAGCATTGTAATCCTGGAATGCAATAAGTACCCCCCACATTGGCAAATACTTAAATATGATAAAGTGCAACACGCCAGGAATTAACAGTATATACAGCCAAACATCTTTTCTTATACTCGTAATATTAAACTCACGCTTAGCTTTCCTAAGGGCTTTTTTATCCTTACTTAATTGTATCGATGCCCGATTCAAACGTATCCCCTCCCAAGATTCATTAATATCATATGTGGAAAATTACTAAATCGTAAAACTCTCTAGAACGCATATCACTATTTAAGATTCTATTCTCTACAACTATTAAAATCCATAGTCATAGTAGACACTAAATCGAAAAATGAAAAAATAGAAGGTTATACATTTGTTGAAATGCGCATATTTAGCACGTTTGAGCAATAAATTGACTCGAAATTGCAAAGGATAGTCATTTTAGCGACACTTAGAAATGGGGCAATAATTAGCATGTCCTCAGTAAATAAGCAAGTACTCCTTTTCATATATGGATTATTGCTAGGGCAATTCTTTACTTGTTTTTCTATATCGTCCTGGTGTCATGCCAGTATATTTTTTAAAGAAACGAATAAAGTTTTCAGAATTATTGTATCTTAGTTTCAATGCAATATCCGATATTTTCATATTTGTTTCGGTAAGCCATTTTTTCGCCATATCAATTCTATATTGTGCAAGGTATTCACTAAATACAATTCCAGATTCGTTTTTCAAAATTCTCCTTATATAGCTTGGATGATAATTTAACCTTGTTGCGCAGAGCTCCAGGGTCAATTCTGTATGGAACTCTTCATGTATCATATTTAAAACTTGCTCAACTATTTTTCTGTGTTGATTTTTTTCGGATTCTTCACGAGTCTTAATAATGGGCTTTATTATCTCAGTAGAGAACCATTTTTCTATCTCACCTGCAGTTTTCAACTTAAATAGTTGTTCGTATGCTGACACGCCATCTTTTGCAGTAATATCATACGATTCACCCGAATCTTTTAATATCTGTAGTAAATTAGTAAGCAATCTGACAAATGACGTCTGGTACTCATACCTGCTTGCTTCAACACTAGAAGTTCTACTTATAAATATATGCAACAACTCGTTGGCCTTTTTATACGAACATGTTTTAACAGCGTCTATTAAATCACTTTCAAGTCTTTCAGGAAATACTGGGTTCAAGCCACCTATATTTTTTATATCTTGATAGAATATAATTGCTCCATAACCAAGAAGAATTTGATGTTTTAAAGCTTCCAAGCACTCATCGTATGCTTTATGTATTTCACTATAACTATGAAACGGTTGGCTAATACCCACACTTACTGAAATATCCAATGTCTCATTAATTACGTTTTGAATGTTTTCAGTTAGTAAAAAAGCGCATTCTTTTATACTCTCGCTTTCCTCATTCTCCACATCAAGTCTTATAATGGTAACCTGATATTCATCAACCACAATTGGTTTTAGTACAATAATATTTTCAAGAAGCTCTCCTACGATATTATTAATTGCGAAAAGCATCAAATCCATATCATCGTTTTGGTAGATTGTATCCTCAAAAGTGTCTATACGTGTAACCAGAACACATACGGGCTTTTCTAGTTTTGGGAAACCATAAAGTTTTACACGAGAATCTACAACTTCTTTATCCATATCGCGTAGTACCAATTGAAGAATAAAATACTCTTTCAGTTGTCTGGATTGAATTGACAGTTTATTGTTCAATACGTAATTGTCTTTTAGTAAAACACTTATACGATCTTCAATTAGCAAAAACTCATCCTGTCTTTTTAATGGCTCTTTACGGTCCTGTACCCTGGAGACCATATTGTAAAGTTTCTGAATAGGTCTATAAAACCTACTTGTAACTATTAAAGTCACAACATAAACCAGCAATATAACTGTAAGACATGCAATTAACGTAAACCATGCTATTGTTCTCGAGTCTTTAGATATATCTGCAATTGATGTTTTAGAAATATATATCCAATCGTTATATGAGGATTTTAGGTAGTTTATACTGTAATCTGTTTTATCAATTTCAATTATAAACCTTCCGCTATCTGCATTTTGGCTTGTCGCCATTTGATAGAAATTAATTAAATTATAGTCCTTTCCCCATTGTTCTTTGTTAGTATGAGCAATAACATATCCATCTTCACCAATAATCATAACATCTCCAAGAGCCTTATTATCGGAAATCAAGTTTGAAAATTGGCTGCTAGGTATTTTGAGAATTGCTATGCATGACGGCTCTGTAACGAAAAGAGGCCATTTTTTAACAAGACAAACACTATCTCCAGTATTAGAATCTTGTCCTTCTGTCTGAATGCCTATACTTATCTCATCAATCCAAAAAGAAGCACCCGGCTTTTTTATAAACTCTTCTAAATATTCTCTGTCCTTATAATCCTCAAGCTTATAAATCCCGCTGTTGTCTATTACCCATCCCTTTTCAACATTTGCAAAACATATTTCACTTGCCCCAAGGCTATATGTAGGTAAATTATTTATAGCATTTTCAACAGTATTAAATATTAGAAAGTTTTCGCCTTGTAGATCTACCTTTAAGCTATCTTTTACAACAGGCGTTTCAATAAACTGAGCCATTATGTGATCTGCGGTATATAAAAGCTGTTCCACAGACAACTGTACTTGAACGAGATTTCTTGTGTTACCTTCGTTTACTTTATCTTGAATTGCTTGAGAACCCGTATATGTTGAATATGTGCCAACAATTATAGCAGGGATCGTCCCAAGTAGTATACATATTATTACAAGACGAATTTTGACTTTTGAACCGAATAGTTTCATTCTATTCCCCCAGTTATTGAGAGGCTCACCACCTAATATACACTTACGCGAACTACACATCTGTTTAGCTCACGAGATTACACCTTTTTCATCGTATTACACAAATTGCTTATACAAACACTTTATAGAAAAGATACGCCATGAACACTGATAGTACTTTCCTTGACGGTTCAAGTTTGTATAACGATTATATCATCAAAAATAGTATATTAAAAGGAAAGAAATATTTACATACCAGTTGTATGATAAATGGATGGTAGAATGAAACCGCATAGCACCTACTTTGTTGTGCACAATTGACTTAATAGAATGGCAATTTCTTAAGGACTGTATTTTTATTAAGCTTGTTGTGCACAATTGACTTGATTTAATAAGGTGTACAATTGAGAAAAAGCCTACAAAGGCTTTGTTCTTCACAGTATTTTTTAATTAATAAAACTAGTAAGTAAAGCTTACAAGATAGAGAAGGATAATCAACAGCTAACCCTTTATACCAGTAGATTGAATGCCCTCTACAAAATATTTTTGCAAGCATAAGAATACTACCAGTACAGGTATCAATGAAATTACAGAGCCTGCCATTATAAGACCATATTCCGAGGAATACTGACTTATAAACATTTTCAATCCAAGTTGAATTGTTTTCTTCTCTTGTGTTTTCAAATAGATCAACGGCCCTAAATAATCATTCCATGTGCTAACAAACGTAAAAATTGTTAACGTAGCTATGGCCGGTTTAGAAAGCGGGAGCATAATTTTTGCATATATCCCATATTCACTCATACCGTCAATTCTAGCTGCTTCACATAAAGAATCAGGAACACCCATATAGAACTGCCTCATCAAAAAAACACCGAAAGCAGAAAACGCCTGTAAGCAAACTATAGCAAGCAATCTGTCATTTAAGCCGAAACTTCGCATCATAAGAAACTGTGGCACCATATATACTTGCCAGGGAACTGCTATTGTCGCGATATATGAAAAAAAGAGTTTATCTCTATGTCTAAAATCAAGCTTAGCAAAAGCGTACGCAGCAAAACTACTGGTTATAATTTGAAGTGTTGTTACAACTATAGTTAAATAAACGGTATTCATAACATATTTGAAAAATGGTACCTTCGTCCATATATCTACAAAGTTCTGCCATCTTGGCTGTTCAGGAATCCAAACATAAGGGTTCATGACAAAAACTTCTCTGTCCAACTTCAGTGAAGAAGAGAGCATCCACAGAAAGGGAATAATCATCACCACAGTCATAATCAATAATATGGTATACAATATTATATTGCTTATTATTTGTGTTCTATTATTTGATTTCATAATATTACCCCTCGATTAGATTATTGGTTTAATCATTCGCAAACTTGTCTTGCCATTTAAACTGCAAAATAGTCACTCCAAGAACCAGAACAAAAAGAACAATTGCAACAGCACTTGAATATCCTAATTTCCAAAACACGAA